>JAOARK010000134.1 GCA_025210575.1 Schleiferiaceae bacterium | reverse complement strand
TAAAAAGAGATGAAGCTTATATTGGTGTGCTAATAGATGATTTGGTAACAAAAGGTGTTGATGAGCCATATCGTATGTTTACCTCTCGAGCTGAATATAGAATTCTTTTAAGACAAGATGATGCAGATGTTCGTTTAACACCTAAAGCTTACAAGCTAGGATTAGCGTCTGAAGAGCGTTTGGCATTGCTTAAAGAGAAATTGGAATATAGAGATTTACTCTTTAACTTTTGCAAAGAATTTAGCTGTAAGCCAAAATACTTAAATCCGGCTTTAGAAAAACTAAATACTTCGCCTTTAAAACAAGGTGTAAAGTTGTATGATATTATTTTAAGACCACAGGTTACGATCGCAGATCTTCTGGAGTTTGTAACACCATTATCCGATTTGGTAAATCAAATACCTAATAGAAGGGAAGAAATCATAGAGGCAGCTGAAGTTTTAATAAAGTATAGTGGATATATAGATCGTGAAAAATTAATCGCTGATAAATTGACTCGATTAGAAAATATAGAAATAAAAGATAGGTTTGATTACCTAAGTTTACAGTCCTTGTCTACTGAGGCGAGACAAAAACTTGACAAGATTAAACCACAAACTATTGGTCAGGCATCACGAATCTCGGGTGTTTCTCCAAGTGACATTAACGTTCTTTTGGTGCTTATGGGACGATAACGTTCCACGTGGAACCAAGGAGTGATTTTAAAAGTTTACTCCTTAAAACGCCCGAAATTGCCTCCTTTTTTGATGAAAAAGTTGCAAGTTCGGGCGTTTTTGGAATAATGAATTTCTTAAATTAGAAATAAGATGAAGGATAGAGAATTTAAAATTTCTGGTAAGATAGTTGATGTAGTTTCTCGCACAATTAGGAAAGGGATACTACATATTGAAGAAGGTATAATTAGGAGAATATCATATACTAACGATGTAGAAGATGTTTTTATCGTGCCAGGTTTGGTGGATTCTCATATGCATATTGAGAGTTCATTGTTAATACCGAGTAGGTTTGCATCTCAGGCAGTAAAGCATGGAACTCTGGGATTAGTGACAGATCCTCATGAAATAGCAAATGTACTTGGAGAGATAGGGGTGGATTTCATGATTAATGATGCACAAAAGGTACCTCTGGAGATAAAGTTTGGTGTTCCATCATGTGTTCCTGCTACTCGTCATGAAACTTCCGGATTTGTTTTAGATAGTAACATCGTGGAAAGTCTATTGAAGAGGGATGAAGTAGTATGCCTTGCGGAAGTGATGGATTTTGTTGGGGTAATTGAAGAGGATTTAGAAGTTCTTAAAAAAATTATTGCTTGTAAAAAATTAGGCAAAAAAATAGATGGGCATGCACCTGGTTTAAGAGGTGAGGATTTAAAGAAGTATGTTGCTTCTGGAATTTCCGCAGATCATGAATGCTCAACCATGGAAGAAGCTCTTGAGAAAATTGGTTTGGGAATGATGATTCAAATTCGAGAAGGAAGTGCTGCAAAAGATTTTGATTCACTATATCCATTGCTAGAATCTCACCCGGATAAAGTCATGCTTTGTACAGATGATTTGCATCCTGATGATATGGAGGAAAAAGGTCACATAAACTATCTGATACGGAAAGGGCTTGAAAAGAATTTGGATTTATTCTCGTTGTTAAGAGCTGCCAGCTATAATCCAATTCATCATTATGGATTAGATCTTGGTTTGTTGCAAAAAGGGGATCAGGCAGATTTTCTTGTTGTAGAGGATTTGAATGATTTCAATGTGAAAATGGTTTATCGTAAAGGGGAGTGTATTTGTGAAAACGGGAATGCAACGTTTAATTTTTCTAATGAGATCCTTTTAAATAATTTTAGTCGTAAATCTATTTCTATTTCAGATTTACACGTAGAACCCGAAAATGGTAAAATTAAAACCATAGTGGTAAAGGATGGGGATTTATTGACAGATGTTGAAAATAGAACTCCTAAGATTAGTAATGGTAATGTAATTTCCGATACTGAAAATGACATCTTAAAAATGGTTGTAATGAGTAGGTACGATAATGGTAAGCCAGTTATTGGGTTTGCAAAAGGTTTTGGTTACAAGAAGGGCGCTATAGCAGAAAGTATAGCCCACGATTCACACAATATTATTGCCGTAGGCACAAGTGACGAAGAGCTATTGCATGCGATTAACTCATTAATTGACATGAAAGGTGGTATTGTAGCGGTTAATGATGGTGAAAGAGCTAGTGTTAAACTTGAAGTTGCCGGGTTAATGTCAAACAAGAGGGGAGATGAATTGTTAAAAGAATATAATTATCTTTCTAATTTCGCATCAAATTTAGGTTCAGATTTTAGTTCTCCATTTATGACTCTTGCATTTATGTCTTTGTTGGTTATACCGAAGCTCAAGCTTTCTGATAAAGGATTGTTTGATGTGAATCAATTTAAAGTTGTACCATTGTTTGAGCATTAAATTTAACGATAGTGATAAAGAACAAAAACATAGATCATTTAAGATCTCTTGTGATGGCTCTACCTGAAGAGCCAGGTGTATATCAATTTTTCGACGAATCAGATACTATTATTTATGTAGGAAAAGCCAAAAGATTAAAGAGGCGAGTCTCTTCCTATTTCAATAAAGTTCATGATAATGCCAAGACCAATATAATGGTTCGGAAAATTATCGATATAAAGCATATTGTAGTGGATTCTGAAGAGGATGCGCTTTTGCTTGAGAACAACCTAATAAAAAAACATCAGCCTAGATATAATGTCTTGTTGAAGGATGATAAATCATATCCTTGGATTTGTATAAAGAAGGAAAGTTTTCCTCGTGTATTTGTTACTAGAAATTTGGTCAAAGATGGTTCAGAATATTTTGGACCGTACACAAGTGTTAAAATGGTAAGAGCTTTAATGGATATGATTCGCTCTTTATATAAACTACGAACATGTAATTTGAAACTTTCAAAAGATGGCATACAGGAAGGAAAGTTTAAAGTTTGTTTAGAATACCATATTGGGAACTGTAATGCTCCTTGCATAGGAAAAGAGAATGAAGAAAGTTACAATGAAGTCATAGGTAATATAAGGAACATTTTAAAGGGAAATATCAAATCTGTCACATCTCACTTAAAGGAAAAGATGAATGATTTGGCTGAAGATTTTCGCTTTGAAGAGGCCCATTTACTTAAAGAAAAACTTGATTTGCTCGATAAGTACCAAAGCAAATCTACCATTGTTAATCCTTCGATTAATAATGTTGATATTTATTCCATTCTTAATGATGAAAATTCTGCATATGTCAATTTTCTTAAGGTTGTCAATGGGGCCATTATTCAAGCTCACACAATTGAATTGAAAAAGAGAATTGAAGAATCAAAGGAGGATTTGTTGCTTACTGCGATCACAGAAATACGTCAAAAAATATTTAGTAATGCTAGTGAAATATTAGTACCATTTGAATTGAATATACCTATAAAAGGAGTCAAGTGTATAGTACCACAAAGAGGGGATAAGAAAAAGCTACTGGATCTTTCACTTCGTAATGTGAAATATTATAGGTTGGAAAAGCTAAAGAAAGGTGAGCAATCGCAGAAGCAGTCACATTCAGATAGAATCATGGAAAGGATGAAATCCGATTTGAGATTACCAAATATTCCAAGACATATTGAGTGTTTTGACAATTCCAATATACAAGGAACAAATCCAGTTGCCTCATGTGTAGTTTTTAGAAATGGAAGACCATATAAGAAAGATTACAGACATTTTAATATTAAGACTGTTGTTGGTGCGAATGATTTTGCTTCTATGGAAGAGATAATTTTTCGAAGATACAAGCGCCTTTTGGAGGAAGAGAAAATGCTACCTGAGTTAATAGTCATCGATGGGGGCAAAGGTCAATTGGGGGCTGCATTGAATAGCTTGGATAAACTAAACTTAAGAGGCAAGATTGCAGTTGTTGGAATTGCTAAAAGGTTGGAAGAAATTTATTTTCCAGGAGATCCATTTCCACTGTATCTGGATAAAAACTCTGAGACGCTCAAAATTATTCAGCATTTAAGAAATGAGGCTCATAGATTTGGGATAACTTTTCATCGTCAAAAAAGATCAAAGGCTTTTATTTCATCAGAATTAGATAAAATTGATGGTATTGGACCAAAGTCAGTTCAAAAGTTAATGAAAAGGTTTAAATCTATTGATAAAATTCGTTCCTTAGAACTGTCAGACTTAGAAAATGAACTAGGTAAAGCCAAGGGGTTAATTGTCTGGAAATATTTTAATTAATCCATTATATCGATATTAATACTATAGATGAGAAGTTGGTTTTTGAATATTTATAAATTATCGAAAACACTTAAAAAAACGCCAAAATTGCCTGATTATTCGTGATATTTTTGAAGTAATAGTTTTCTTTATTCGAGTTAAGTATCTCTAATATAGTAATCTTATCATGTACTGAATTTTTAATAATGGACTCGAGCTTCAAAACCGATTCGCGATTAATGCAATTCCCATTAATTGATACCTCTTTTATATAACCTTTCTCTATATGCATGGAAATTTCCAATACAGCGCCATTGGAATAGTTAGTTAACTTTTCAAATTCGTATTTAGGTGAGTAGCCAAAGTTCCATTCCCAATTACCATACTTTGTAGAAATTAGTTCTTGAATTTCTTCTTTGTCGTACTCAGAAAGTTCAAAGTATTTCGCTTCTGGAAAAACTTGAGTTATCTGTGCGATGATGTGATCAGAGAATTGGTCAATATTTAAAGGTGTAGGTAAGAAGTCTGCAATGTTAGTAACACGGCTTCTAATCGATCTAACACCTCTATCTTTAAACTTTAAGGGATTTACCTTTAAAAGTTGATTTAAACGTCTCAAATCACTTGAAAATAGCATTGTGCCATGTTGCATCACTTTATTCTTGTACACATGAGACGCATTACCTGAAAACTTCATTCCTTCAATAGTTAAGTCACTTTTTCCCTCAAATTTTGCATTAACTCCTAGTTTTTGAAGGCAATCAATAATTGGCTGGCTATATGCTTTGAAATTCACAAGTTTCCCTGCTTCACCACGTTTTATAAAACAATAGTTTAAATTTTGCAGATCATGAAATACTGTTCCGCCTCCGGATAATCTTCTTATGATCTTAACATTTTCTTCTTCTGCTTTCTCAAGATTTATTTCAGCCAGTGTATTTTGATGTTTTCCAATTACTAGAGTGGGACTATTTCGATATAGAATGAAAAAATCATCATCGTAATTTTTTAACAAATACTCTTCCATTGCGAGATTAAAATATGGATCGTTTGTTTTACTGATGAAATAAAGCATAGATTTGTTTTTGTGATTCAGTTATGCAAATATGAGCAATATTTAGCAAATATTTTAATTTAGACTCATTATTAATAGGGGGATCATTAAAATTTATTGAATCCATATTTTCTTACAGTAAAGAAATCAAAATAATAAATAAGTTATGCGAGTAGTAATACAACGAGTTTCCAATGCTTCAGTTTTAGTTGATTCTGATGTGGTTGGTAAAATTGGAAATGGAGTAATGATTCTGGTGGGTATTGAAAATTCAGATACTGACGATGATTGTAATTGGTTAGCAAAAAAGATATGTAGCCTCAGAATATTTGATGATGAGAATGGGGTAATGAATAAATCGCTTCTGGAAATAAAGGGTGAAATTTTAGCAATCAGTCAATTTACTTTGCATGCCCGAACTAAAAAAGGTAATAGGCCTTCATATATCAATGCTGCTAAACCTGAAATCTCTGTTCCATTATATCATGCCTTTGTTGCCTGTCTCGAGAAGGAGTCTGGTAAAGAAGTTGAAACTGGCACATTTGGAGCGCACATGGAGGTAAGTTTAATCAATGATGGACCTGTAACAATTGTAATTGATACTAAAAATAAGGAATAGTATGGGCGAAAATGAAATTGGAATAAATCAAGCTCAAAAAATGGTTGATTGCTGGATACAGGAATTTGGAGTGAGATACTTTAGTGAGCTAACAAATATGGTCATTTTAACAGAAGAAGTTGGAGAGCTTGCACGATTAATGGCTCGAAAGTATGGAGATCAATCATTTAAGGATTCAGATAAGAACAGAGAGTTAGCAGATGAAATGGCTGATGTTCTTTGGGTGTTAATCTGTTTGGCCAATCAAACTGGGGTTGATTTAAATGAAGCTTTTCTTAAAAATATTGAGAAGAAATCTGTTCGAGATAAAGATAGACACAAGAATAATACAAAGCTTTAATTATAAAATCACTAACAAATAGTGAAATCCATAAAATATTGATAGCTTTGCCCTTGAAAAAATATGCGATTGACTTCTCTTTAGCATTTATGGAAAAATCAGCGGAAACGTCCGCAACTGGTTAATTTATATTTATTTACATTGTGTAGTGACAAGTGTTGGATTTGTCACTCCATCCTAAAAAAATTCAAAGGATGAAGAAAAACATTTTAGAGATCTTGAAATCGTACAATTTAGAATTAAACGATCAAGAAGTAAAAAGTCAGGTTAAAGAGATTATTGCTTCAGATTTTGATTCATTGTACACGGTAGAGAATTTAAAGAAGAACTTTTCTTTAATTGATTTAACAACATTAAATTCTACCGACACACACGCAAGAGCCAAAAGTTTTGCTGAAAATGTAAATAACTTCCAGAATGATTTTGACATGCCAAATGTTGCTGCTATCTGTGTATATCCTTACCAGGTTCCAACATTAAATGAAAACTTAAAAGCAGAAGGTGTTAATATTGCTTCTGTTGCCGGTGTTTTCCCATCTTCTCAATCATACATTGAAGTTAAGGCATTAGAGTGCAAAATGGCTGTAGAAAAAGGAGCTGATGAAATTGACATTGTTATTTCAATAGGAGCATTCCTTGAGGGTAACTATCAAACTGTATTTGATGAAATTGTAGCTCAAAAAGAAGCCTGTGGAAAAGGACATATGAAAGTTATTCTGGAAACAGGAGAGTTGAAAACTGCAAGCAATATAAGAAAAGCATCTATTATTGCTATGGAAGCAGGTGCAGATTTTATTAAAACCTCTACAGGTAAAGTTCCTGTAAATGCTACTTTAGAAGCTGCACATATCATGACGCAAGCAATAAAAGACTATCATGATAAAACAGATAGAATGGTTGGTTTTAAACCAGCGGGAGGGATCTCAACTGCAAAAGATGCAATTGAATTCTTTTCGATTTCAAATAAAAATCTTGGTGAAAACTGGTTAAACAATGTGTATTTAAGAATTGGAGCATCCAGTCTTGCAAATAATATTCTTTCTGAAATACATAAGTTGGAAACAGGAGAAGAAAAAGAAATAAAATATTTCTAAGAACAGACGGATATTTTTACCATTAAAAAGTCGGATTTTTTCCGACTTTTTTTGTAAAAAACCAATTCAATTGGTTAACTTCGGCATATTATTGATAAGATTTATTTATATACAACAAAAATGATGTTTAAGGAATCTTCCAAATCATTAAAATCTAAAATACAAGAGTTGGAAAATCAACTTATTGAGTTGCGAGAGAAACTGGCCAAGACCAATTCTTTTGATGAGATTTTAGATGGTCGTGACTTTACATCAAAAAACGTATCAAAATCAGTTATCGATACAGAATTTACTCTAATTGATGTTAACGATAAAAGATTAAAAGGAACAGGTTTAAAACGCCGGGACATTGTAGGTAAAAAATGCTATCAGGCATTTTACGGATTAAGCAAGCCCTGCGATGAATGTAACGTAAAGGATGTTGTTATATCCAAAACACCTCAAAAATTTCTCCGTTCTTATGTAGATAGAGAGCAACTTCACTTTGAAGAAAAAACAGTCTCTCCAATTCTGAACGAATTTGGAGAAACAGAACGTTTAGTTGTTCAAAGTAAAGATATTACAAATTATTACCACCTGGTGGATCGTGCAGATCAGAGAGAAGCATTGTATCATAAAATATTTGAATCTGCTGGTGATGCCTTTTTAGTTCATGATGAAGAGGGAAGATTAATTGAGTTTGGTTCAATGCTACCTAAAATCTTAGGATATACCACAAAGGAGCTTAAGGCGTTAAAGGTAAAAGATATAGATGATCCTACTTTTTCTATGGACTATAAAAAAAGGAAGGATAGTATCCGAAACGAAGGGGCAGCAGTTTTTGAGACATCTCTAATCTGTAAATCAGGAAAACGATTACCTGTTGAAGTCAGTGCGAATTTGATTGAAATTGGCAAGACAAATATATTTTTTGTTGCTATTAGGAATATTGAAAAAAGAAAACTAGCCGAAGAAAAATTAGTTGAAAGTGAGGAGAGGTTTAGGACTCTTGTTGAGAATGCTCCTGATCTTATTATGAGATTCGATAGGGATCATAAGCATCTTTTTGTAAATTCAGCCTCAAGAAATGTTCTAAAAATTGCACCTGAAGAATTTATTGGTAAAACTCATTTTGATATGGATTTTCCACCGGATTTATGCAAGTTTTGGGAGGATGAAATGGATAAAGTGTTTGAATCAGGTATCCTAAATACTGTAGAGTTTTCTTTAGTAATTGATGATTCATTACACTATTTTGAATGGCAGTTGATTCCTGAGAAGAATCTTAATGGAGAGAACGAAACCTTATTGGCAATTGCCAGAAATATAACACTTCGAAAAGAAAGTGAAATTGCACTTAATGAGGCTATAAAAACCAAGGACAAATTTTTCTCCATTATTGCACATGATTTAAAAAATCCTTTTAATGCATTACTTCCTATTTCCAAAACCTTGGAAGATAACTGTGCAGAAATGCATACAGATCAAATATCAGAATTAGCCAATTTGATTCATACATCAGTTAAGCAGGAATATAATCTTTTGGAGAATTTATTAGAGTGGTCACGTGCTCAAATGGGTAAAATAAAATGCACTCCCAAAAAGATTGATTTAGATCATCTAATTACCTCTAACATTCTTTTGTATGAGGCGAAAGCAAATAAGAAAGACATCAGCATTAAAAAGGTGCTGGATAAAAACTTAGATGCCTTAGCCGATGAATATATGGTGGATACTATTATTAGAAACTTACTCTCAAATGCACTAAAGTTCACTCATCAACATGGTGATATTGTTATTAAAGTTTCTTCGGCAGGTGAAACAATGACTGTCGAATTTACAGATACAGGAATTGGTATTAGCAAAGAAAATATTCGAAAATTATTCAGAATAGATACCAATTATATTCGTTGTGGAACAAATGATGAGAATGGAACAGGCTTGGGATTAATACTCTGCAAAGAGTTTATAGAGCAAAATAAAGGGACCATTTCTGTCACCAGTAGAGTTGGAAAAGGGAGTACCTTTAAATTTACTCTGCCTAAATTCGTCTCTTAACAAGTTTCTATTTTGTTCTTGAAATGGTATATTCTACTAATGTTAGAAGGGCATTCTTAGCTTCAGAATCAGGAAAATCTGATATGCAGTCAATTGCTTTCTGTTTATAATAAAGCATCTTTTCCCTGGTGTATTCTATACCTCCATTTTCCTTTACAAATTGAATTAGTTCATTAACCTTTTCATTATCCTTATTGTATTTTTTTACAATGCGGGTTGCCCAACGTTTTTTTGAGTTGGATATTGTTGACAAAACATGAATTAGAGGAAGTGTGAGTTTCTTCTCTTTTATATCATTTCCTACAGGCTTGCCAATATCTCCTTGTTTTTCATAGTCAAACAAATCATCTTTCATTTGAAATGCAATACCCAAATTTTGCCCAAACTCTTTTAATTTTTGACATTTTTCCTCTGAGGCTTTGGCTGATATCGCTCCCAAATGTGTACAAGAAGCAATTAAACTAGCTGTTTTTTTATAGATGATTTCAAAGTAAACTTCTTCAGTAATATTCAATTTGCGAGATTTTTCCAGCTGTAGTAATTCACCTTCACTCATCTCTCGAACAGCTTCTGAAACAACTTGCAATTGTTCGTATTCGTTATTTTCCAAAGCGACTAAAAGTCCTTTCGATAGCAGAAAGTCCCCAATTAAAACTGCTGCTTTTGATTTCCAAAGTGCATTAATAGAGAAAAAGCTTCTTCTTTCATAGGCTTCATCAACTACATCATCGTGAATTAGTGTTGCGGTATGTAAGAGTTGAGTTAGGGAGGCTGCAGTGTATGTAGAGTGTGATATTTCACCACTAAGTTTTGCTGACAGAAATACCAGAATTGGTCGTAATTCTTTCCCTTTTGTTTTGATAATGTATCTGTTGATAATATCTAGTAAACGAACCTTACTACTCATTGATTTTCGAAAATAAGATTCAAATTCCTTCATTTCAGAAGCAATTGGAGCCTTAATTTCTTTAATGCTACTCTTCTTTTCACTCATAGCAATCAAAGTTAATAATTTATCTTACTTAGGAAAGTTGGTGCCTTCCTTAAAATTTAAGAGTGAGTTATCCTCTATTTAATTAGACTCTTAATAAATTATACACAAAACGAGAAATTTAAATATTTCAATATGATTTGGTATTCCATTCACAGATATATTTATATATTTGCATTTGATAATTTACGTGAATAATCTTAGGGTATGAAAATTAAACAATTAGAACCAGAAAAGCTTGAGCAGGCAGCTAATATGCTTAAAGCTATTGCGCATCCGATGAGAATTGCAATATTGGGATATCTTGAGGATGGAAAGAAATTGACGGTAACGGAAATTCATGAATTGCTAAAGATAGAACAATCAACAACTTCTCATCACTTAGGTATTTTAAAAGATAAAGGAGTACTTTCTTCTAAAAGAGAAGGGAAAAATACTTACTACTTTTTGAAACATTGTGCATTGAGCAATATTGTTGACTGTATTAGTAATTGTACTCAAGGATAAATATTAAATAAAACCGGTTTTCAACTGGTTTTTTTTTGCGAATTAAGACAATGGCAAAGATTAGATTAACAAAAGAGTTCCACTTTGAAATGGCACACGCCCTTTGGAACTATGATGGGTTGTGTAAGAATATTCATGGTCATTCCTACATTCTTTTTGTTACTGTAATTGGGGAACCAATTAAGGATGAAACAAATCCAAAATTAGGAATGGTGATGGATTTTGGTGATTTGAAGAAGATAGTTAATGAGGAAATTGTTGACCAGTTAGATCATGCAGTTGTATTAAGCAAAGCAACTCCAAACCTTGAACAATTGAATAATCCTCAAATGTTTGAAAGATTTTTTATTACAGATTATCAACCAACATGCGAGAACATGATTGCAGATTTTGCAGATAGAATTAAAAAGAGATTGCCGGCGGATGTGGAGCTTCATTCCTTGAAACTTCATGAAACTGCAACATCTTTTGCAGAATGGTATGCAGAAGATAATGAGTAAACTTTGTATTCAGAAAAGTAATTAGATATTAGCCCGGATTTGTATCCGGGTTTTTTTGTCTCTAGTAATTAATCAACAAAACTAAATTGTGATTGATCTATTATCTTGTACTTTTGTTTACAGACGATTTTAGACACAATATTAAAAGAAAGAAACATGCATTCTACTAGTACCAATATCAGCAAAAAGTTATTCTTACTTGATGCTTTTGCTCTAATATACAGATCCTATTACGCATTCATAAAGAATCCAAGATATACATCCACAGGAATAAACTCTTCTGCCATGTTAGGATTTACCAATACTCTTTTGGAGGTGATTGAAAAGGAGAAACCGTCACATATTGCTGTTATTTTCGATCCTGCAGGCCCTACTTTTCGTCATGAAATGTTCAAGGAGTACAAGGCACAACGTCCGCCAATGCCGGAGGATTTAAGAAAATCAATACCATATATCAAAACCATTATTCAAGGATTTAATATTCCTGAGCTTGATGTGGAAGGATACGAAGCTGATGATGTAATTGGAACCTTGGCAAAGAAGGCAGAAAAAGAGGGGTTTTCTGTTTATATGATGACTCCTGATAAGGATTATGCCCAATTGGTTAGTGAAAACATTTTCATGTATAAACCAAAACGTTCCGGAAAGGAAGTAGAAGTTTGGGGAATTCCTGAAGTTCAGGAAAATTTTGGAGTGGAAACTCCCGATCAGGTGATTGACATTTTAGGTTTGATGGGAGATACTGCTGATAACATTCCCGGATGCCCTGGTATTGGACCTAAAACTGCTCAAAAATTAATTGGTTTATACAAAACAATTGATGGGCTTTATGAGAATACCGATCAATTAAAAGGAAAGCAGAAAGAAAAAATTGTTGCTTCGGAAGATCAGGTTCGCTTTTCTAAAGTTCTCGCAAAAATAGCATTGGATGCGCCTATAGATTTTGATGATGAAAAATTTAAATTGATAGATTTTAACGAAGATAAACTTCGTGCTGTTTTTAAGGAGTTGGAGTTTTTCACACTTGCAGAACGTGTCTTCAAAAATCAAGGCAATCTTTTTGCCGCTGAGAGTGAGAAATCTACGGATAAGAATACGGAAGAAGAAAAAGAAACAATTCTCAGAGATATAAAAACATTAAACTCTAAGTTTTTTGTGCTTGAAAATAAGGATGTAAGAGCCGATTTGAAAGCAGAATTGTGCATACAGAAAGAGTTTGCATTTAGAACAATTTTGTCGGATTCTGATCCAAATACCTCAAAATTGCTTGGAATGACATTTTCATTTCAGAGAGACAAGTCTTTTTTTGTGCCATTTCCACAAGATTTTGAAGAAGCCAAAAAAGTTGCCGCTGAATTCAAATATATTTTCGAGGATGAGAAAATTTTGAAAATTGGTCACAACTGCAAAAAAGATGTTTTGGCTTTGCGTTGGTTGGGAGTGGAAATAAAAGGTGCCATTTTCGATACCATGATTGCACACTATCTAATCCAACCTGAGGTGAAGCACGAATTTGGTTTCATGGCTCACTCGGTTTTGAGCTACGAGATCATCCCAACGGAAGACAAATCCAAATTGAAGAAGAAACAATTGAGCCTAATGTTGGAGCCGGAAGTGATCAAGCATGATTCGTTCTGCGAAGAGGTTGTGTTGTTTTTAGAGATGAAAGAAGAGTTAGAAAAGCAGATGAAGGAAAACAATTTGCTTGAATTGTTCTATGATGTGGAAATGCCTTTGATGGGTATTCTTGCTGATATGGAGTTCACAGGTGTGAGTCTGGATATCGAAACCTTAAAGGAGTATGCCGTAGTTCTTAACGAAGAGGTGAATACCATCGAAGCTCAAATAAAGGAGATGGCAGGAGCAGAATTCAATGTTGCGTCTCCAAAGCAGTTGGGAGAGATCTTGTTCGAGAAAATGGAGCTGGACAACAAGGCCAAGAAGACCAAATCGGGACAGTATTCTACTTCCGAAGCAGTTTTGACCAAACTGAAAGGCAAGCACGATATCATTGGGAAAATTTTGGAATTCCGTTCACTGAAGAAATTGATTTCAACCTATGTGGAGGCTTTACCAGCATATATTAATTCTACTTCAGGTAAGATTCATACATCCTTTAACCAAGCGGAAGCTGCAACCGGACGTTTGAGTTCAACAAATCCGAACTTGCAGAATATTCCAATTCGAACTGAGCAGGGGAGATACATTCGTAAAGCATTCATACCATCTGATGATGAGCATGTTTTCCTTTCTGCCGATTACTCACAGGTGGAGTTACGATTAATGGCACACATGAGCGAAGATCAGGCCATGATTGATGCTTTTAACAAAGAAGCCGATTTCCATACAGCTACAGCTGCAAAAATCTATAAGCAGGAGATTGAAGAGGTGAGCAAGGACATGCGTAGTCGTGCCAAGACTGCTAATTTTGGAATTATTTACGGTATTTCAGCATGGGGACTGGCTGAACGATTGGATATCTCACGTAAGGAGGGAAAAGAGCTTATTACAGGCTATTTCGAGTCCTACCCAAGGGTAAAGGCCTTTATGGATGAAAGTGTTGAAAAAGCGCGTAAGGATGAGTTTGTGGAAACCCTTATGGGGCGTCGTCGTTACCTGAAGGATATCAATTCCAGCAATGCCATTGTTCGCGGTGTTGCTGAACGAAATGCAATAAATGCTCCAATACAGGGT
>JAOARK010000133.1 GCA_025210575.1 Schleiferiaceae bacterium | reverse complement strand
CACTGGATATGTACCTGCAACAGAATAACTCACATTTGGAAATTGTATGCTGCTTGTAGCAGGTCTTCCTCCTGTAAATGTCCACTCCCAAGAAGTCGGGTAATTTTGAGAGATATCCATGAACTGGATCGTATTGTTCATACAAGCCACTGTATCTGAAATGAAATCAGAAGTAGGCTGAACATTTGAAACCCCTGTAATATTGATATTATCAAGATAAAGGTTGTTTCCGTTTCCGTTGATTCCAACAAACTTGATCAAAGCTCCGGTTGAACCCACATAACTGTCTAAAGAAATGCTCTTACATGTTGGGGTCGTTCCACACCAATCACTAGCCATAGCGGGCATAAAGTCCGTTGTTTGACTACCATTCCCAGCGCCTGTTGCAAAGTTGCCAGTACCATCATCGTTGTAAGAAGATAACAATGTCCAAGTAGCTCCGCAGTCTGTGCTAATGTATACCTCCAAAGTATCAATGCGAGAGCTGTTGTAATATTTGTAGGCATAATCAAAAGTCATAGTCGCAGAACTCACCGTAGCAAGATTAATCGCTGGTGAAATCAACTCATCCTGATTTCCAATGCCTGATACATTGTAGAAACGCATTTTTGCTACTCCACCACCTGGGCTACCAGCGTTAGCTGTTTTAAGCGTCCATGTTTTATCTCCATCAGGATTATTTACGCTCCATTTTTCAAAAGCATAATCACCTTCAAAGTCTTCTAAGAATGGCAATTGGTATCCACCTACTCCTATGGCATTTACTTCTGTTTTTGTGTCACTGCCAAAAACATTGCTTGCGGTAAGTGTAACGGTATAATTCGCATTTGCTGTAAATACAACCTGTGGATTTTGACTTGTTGCAGAGGTTCCGTTCACAAACTGGAATGTACTTGGAGTAATAGTCCAGTTAAATGAAGTAGGGAAGTTTGTGCTTAAATCATTTAGTGTAATGGTATCGTTTAGTGAACAAATGGTGGAAGGGTTTGCAATAAAGGCAACCTCCGGAGCTCCAACTAATTCAGAATACAAATCAGACTCCCAAATACCACGACCATACGTAGCCGTTCTCAGCTTTTTACCTGCATGGTAAATTTCAAGATCAATTACAATAACGTTTGGTAAACCTTGGCTAAAAGAGATCCAATCGCTTAAATTGTTGTCTTTGTAGTATACCCCAACATCTGTTCCCACATAGATACCGTCACTTGTACCTGGTGCATATTCAATGGTATTTGCTGGAAGGTTTGGAAGTGTCCCTGAAACGTTAGACCAGTTTTGACCACCATCAATAGATTCAAATACTTTTACGCCATTGTCATATCCAGATTTGGTTACCCAAATGTGGTTTTCATTTGTAGAAGAAATCGCGATATCTGTGATGTTTCTTTGAGTGGCAATACCAGAAGTGATGTTCGACCAGTTTTGCCCTCCGTTTACAGATCTGTAAATGGATGAATTAATACTGATATAAATAACACTTGTGTTTGATGGTGCTATAGCAATCTCATCAATCTGTCCAAAAGACTGCGTTCCAGTAGCGGTCCATGAAATACCGTTGTTTGTTGATTTCCACAATCTTGAATAACCAATATAAACCGTAGAAGGTGTTACAGGGTCTAATTCTATAGGAGTTACCCAGCCCCCTGAACCATTTGGAAGACCTCCACCAATATAGTTGAATGAAGCACCACCATTTGAAGAGCGTCTGAAGTTACCGTATTGACTTGAGCCATACATATATTGGTCCGTCAAAGGATTGATCTCACAATCCATTCCGTCACCTCCAAAAGGAGTATCCCAAACTCCATTTTTCAAAACGTGAGTACTGTTATCTTGAGATCCACCGATTACAACATCTGGGCTCTGCTGAGAGGTAGACATTTTATAATACTGAGTAATATTGAAACCATCTACCAAGTGAACCCAAGAAGCGCCAGCTGTAGAAGTATATGTAATACCTCCATCGTGACCAACATACATGGTGTTTGTACCAGGTTTGAATTTCATATAGTGCATGTCTGGGTGAACTCTAGGGAAGCTATATCCTCCAATATAAGTCCAGTTTTGACCTGCGTTATTCGATCTCCATAAGTTAATACCACCCACAAACACTTGGTTTTTATTTACAGTAGAAACCGATAGACACAAGTCGTACCAGCTTTGACCGCCACTTCCATTACCAGATGCAGCACTTCCCAAAATATTCGGAGAGCTTGATTTTAACGACCAGTTATCACCACCGTTTGTTGTTTGATATAACCCGTAAAACTCTTGATTTGCGTCAGAATACAATGCATAAACATAGTCTGGATCTTGATGACTAATGGCGAGCTCTACACGTCTAGTACCACCAGAACTTGGTAGTCCATGAGAGTTTAATAAAGTCCAGTTTGCACCACCGTCAATCGAGCGGTACACTCTAGCGCTACTGTTACTAATTGTTCCTGCAAACATTGTGTCTGGCGCTGCTGGTGAAGCAATGATTGTGTTAAATCCACCTGCTTGAACCAAAGAAAAAGTTGCTCCTTCATCCGTACTGCGGTAAATTCCATTTCTTGAAGCAACTACAACTACATTAGTGTCATTTGGATGAACGATCAAACGTCCAATTCTTCTTTGTTGAGATACATTCCAACTAAACCCAGTAGTACCCCAAGTCAATCCTCCATCTGTAGATTTTAACACACCATAACTATAGGTGTCACCACCATCTCTATCGCCAGTGGCCATGTATAATATATGAGGTCTTTGTGGATCTACTGCAATGTCACTTACACCAATATTTGGAAGATCGTCTGTAGGTGTGAACCAATTTTGACCGTTGTCATAAGTGATCCATAATCCACCAGAAGGTGAACCTGCCCACATGGTGTCAGGCTGTGTTGGATGAAACTCTAAACCATTTATTCTACCGATTCCATTGAATCCATCTTGAGGAGCATCAAAGGGACCCATTGCGGTCCACGTACCCATATCTTGAGTAGAGTTTGTTTTATAAGATTCCTGCAAGGTGTTATAAAGAATAGCAGGATCTGGACGGTCTCCATCTGGAGCAACTCGTTGCTCCATAAACCATTCCCAGCGCTTGAATTGCTTATAGCCTTTTCCCTTTCCTTGTTCTCTGTCTTTCCAGTAATTGTTGAACTGTTGTTGAACAGTATAGAAGTTTACACTGTGATCTTGCATGCCTTGCACCCAATCCTGTGCACTCAAACTACCACCTACCAAAAGGGATAGAATCCATAATTTTACTCTCATCTAACGCAGTACTTTTATTTTATAATTACCTAATCCTGAGGGTTAAGCAGTTTTAGGTGTTAAAAAATTCGCCCGAAAATAATGTTTCTGTTGAATTTATTGTTTCAACAGATTTTCGGTATAAGTTTTATTGTTTAACTCCACTTTAACCACATAAGTTCCTGGAGTTAATCTTTCGGTGCTAAGTTCAATTTTATTGCTAGAAACTACTTCCACTTTTTTATCCAAAACTAGTTTGCCAGTAATATCAAATACTTGAATGTCAGCAGTTCCCGTTTCTGAAGAATTCAATAATAGAGTTGTTCTATCAAGAGCGGGGTTAGGATAGATCTTCAATGATTGTACACTTCTTTCCGGGATGCCGATTGAAGAATTCGTAATGTTCACGTCTCCGATATAGACATTGTTCCCCATGTGCGAGTAGTTTCTAAACATCACACGTACATTGTCTTTGTTGGCTGCATACCATGATAAATCCACAAATCCACAAGGAGCATTGTTTCCATTGCCACACCATTGACTTTGAGTTGTGGGTGTGAAAGAGAAATTACGTGGATTGGTTGTAAAGTAAGAACCTGTTCCATCCTCGCTTAAGGTGAGCAAGTGTGTCCATGTCTCTCCGCAATCGTCAGACACAAAAATGCCTAAGGAATCTGCTTGCGTTGTTCTCGAAGTGTAAGAATAATTGAAGTTTAATACAGGGTAATCAGCTCCAGTAAAATCTAAAGGAGGCGTAATCAAATCGTCAGCCTGACCTAAGATTGAGGCGCCCACATAACCGAAGTTTTGCACGCTCACTGATGTGCCACCCATTACTTGTCTGTTTTCCCAGGTTAAGTCACCGTCAATGTTCACAATTTTCCATCTGCGGTTTAAACTGTTATTGCTGAAATCTTCATTAAAAGGAAGCGGTAAACTTCCAACAGAAGTTGTGCTGTAGGCGGTATCGCTGCCGTTAGCATTGAAAGCTATTAACTCAATAGAATAATTTCCATTCGCTGTGAATTCAATTTCGGGATCTTTAGAAGAGGCACTTGTGCCATTTACAAAGTTGAAGGTTGAAGGGCTAATGTTCCATTGGTAGCTTGTGGCGTTAAAGCTGAAATTCTCGAAAGCGACTTCTTCGTTCGCACATAGAATTTCGCGGTGTTCTCCGATGTTTGCGGTTGGGTTAGGATTAGCAAAAACATCAGAAGTAAATAAACCACGAGCATGAGTAGAAGCAGCTACTGTTCCATCAGAAGCGCGTAATTGTAACATGCTCACACGAACGTTAGCCAAACCGTTGTTGGCTGCAGCCCAAGATGGAGTTGCGGCATGAATGTCTAAACACTCCCAAACACCAAGCTCAGTTGCCAAAATTACTTCGT
>JAOARK010000132.1 GCA_025210575.1 Schleiferiaceae bacterium | reverse complement strand
GACATTTGAGGATAGAAAATAGGTCTTTCTAAAATGGCACCTATTCTTTTTCTAATGTCTGAAGACGGTTGTTCACCAAACCATTTAAAACTCCCATTTTGAGGTTTTACAACCCCTAAAAGCATACCAAGTGTAGTTGTCTTACCACTACCATTTGGCCCAAGTAAACCAAAAACACTTCCTGGTTTAATACTTAGGTTTAGGTTATTAACTGCTTGAATAGAACCATAGCGTTTGCTTAATCCATTTATTTCTAAAACTGGGTTCATAAGCTAATTTTATCTGTGTACTTCATGAGGTCTGGAAGACGGTTGATATTTTGAGTCAATGAACTCATATTGATGTGTCCAATTACACAAACCATCATTAATTTATCATTTGAAGATTGTAGAAAGAGAATTTCTCCTACAGTGTTTTCTTTATTCTTAATAAATGCCGTATAGGTACTTCCATCTTGCTCAATTTGGGTGAGTTCTTCGTATGTTTCTGTTTTGATGATAGAATCTAACTGAGAGGTAAGTAAGGAATCCAAACTCTTTCCTTCAGAATCATAATAATAGATCCTATCTAACTCCCCAGCCACTTTGAGTTGCTCTCTGTCTTCTTCTGGAACAATATTTACCATTGCTCTGATCATGCTTTTGTACACCACTTTTACAGGGCCAAAAGTTGATGGTTGTGTTTCTTGTATATGCTTTACAACTTTTGGTTCGTCAATTCGAGTGCACGAAATCATCAGAACAATGGTAGATATGGCAAGGATTAGCTTTTTCACTCCTCCTCAATTTTTTCAAGATGCTCCATATGATCTATATTCAATTGTCTTGATAGACTGCTTAATTGTTTTAGATCAATCTCACCAGTTAATGATAGAATAATAAACTCTCCATCTGAGTTTCCAATCATTAACAGCTCAGCAACGATGCCGTTTTTTTCGTTGATTAGAAAGTAAAAGTGCTCTTCATCCTGATCTACTTCCATCAAAAGTTCAAATTCCTTTCCTGGTTTTTTTATCGCTTCTTTAAAAAGCGCTTCAGGGTTTTTAGCATCTTCCTTTACAATCACCTTCATCGATTCTAGGTTAGAGATCGCCTCTTTTAGTTCTTCTTCTTCCTTGTTTTCTGTCTCCATATAAGAGAAGAGCTCAAACATTTTACTATTAACAGTTACCTTGGTTATCCCTGTATCTTGATCTAGATAACTGAAATATTTTTCAATAGCATTTTGCGAATATGCGCTTCCCGCAAAGGCGATGAACGCAACGATTATTATCTTTTTCATTTTGAATTATTCTTAGTTGTTTTCTGTTTTAATTTTTTTTGATTCTTGTCGAACTCGCCAAGCTTTAAGACGTAGTTGTTTCCTTTTTCCATCTTACTGGATAGAAGGAAAAGAGCCTGTTTTGTTTCATTATATGCTTGTTGTACCTCTTCATCGGTATAATCCGGATTCTGTTGCGCGGGCAAAATCCATAATACCAAGGCTAAAGTGGCCGCAATACCTAAAAACCATGTTACCGGCTTTAGGGTATTGTTCTTTTTACGGGTGGTTTTGTTTAAAATAGTTTGACTTAAGTTATTAGGCGTATCTATAGTTTTGTATTCTCTAATCGACTCTAAATAGGCATGCAATTCAGGGTAATCGACTTGAAAGCGCACCGATTCTAAACTCAAAGAGTGTAACTCTTTTTCTTGATCTGTGTTTGACTCTCCAGACCAAAAAAGCTCTACTAACTTGCTAATATGCTGTTGATCGTAACCCATTACTTTTTGTAATTAATTTTTTAATTGCCATTCGGCCTCTATGTATCAAAACTTTCGTATTCGCTTCAGAAACTCCTAATAGATCTGCAATCTCTGCATAACTGTACCCTTCATAATCTCTCAACTTCAAAGCAGAAGCTTGCTTTTCATTGAGTTTTTCAAGGTAGGAGTCCATAATCCTTAATTTTTCTTCTACATCTAATCTTTCGTCAGAAGGAAGTTCATATCTATTTTGATCGTTTTGAAGTTCATAGTTTTTTCGAGTGTTTTCCGCTCTTAACAGATCAATACATTTATTCTTTACCAAGGTTATGCAATAAGCTTTTGGATTTAAATAATGGTTCAAAGGCTTTTGTTCGTTCCATAACTTAACCATACATTCTTGCACTGCATCTTTGGCAAGATCTTCTCGACCTGTCTTAAAAAATGCAAACCTGTACAAGGTTTCATTTAACTCATAAACTAGTTTTTCGAATTCAGTATTGCTCATTTTGAATAAATGACGAATGCAATTTTTAAAAAGTTACAAGGTTTTTTATTTAACCACATATATTTGGTAAAGTGAAAAGAAGAACCAAAATAGGTTTAATACTTTTAGGTATAGTTCTAACCATTGCCTTGACGGCTAATTATATTGTTAAAGGCATATTCTCTGAAGTGATTTCAGAATTGAATGATCGAGAGTCATTTCCTCTGTCCATTGAATATGATCGTACTCGATTCGATCTGTACAGTGCAAACTTTCATGTCTTCGGATTAAAAATAGCCACTAAAGATTCTTTGGCTAGCAAGAAGTTTCAATTGGATATTGGTTCAGTTAACATTTCTGGTTTACATGTTTTTGAAGTTCTAGATGGAAAGTATACAGTGAGAGGAATCCGTGTAGAAAATCCAAATTTCACTTTTTACGATCGTGGTGTTGAGGATGAACAAAATGATTCGACATCAGAAAGACGGAAAGGTGAATTCCCTCATTTGGAGTGGGATGAAATCAAGATTGTTAGAGGTTCAATTCAATCTTATAAAATTAATGAGAAAGATACTAACAGGGTATTTAGACTTCATGGAATTAACCTAGGTATAGGACCAAATCATGCAAGATCGTTAGACGATTTAATAAAGAAAGGACAGTTTAAAACAGGGCAATTTAGCTTTGATTTGGGTAATCAGAATAAACTACATGTTCAAGAATCATTAATAGATCTTGAAAGTAAGCGTATTGTACTGAGGGATTTATTTTTTGGAAATGAATTAAAACATGGTAGGTTCTTTAAAAGTCTAACACATAAGCAGTTGTGGAAAAGGGTTGATCTTGATAGCTTAGAACTGAATGACATAACTGTTGATAATATTGAAGAACATAAGCACATCTCTATAGGTGAAGTCAATTTTCACACACCAATAGCGACTTTGAAAGGCAATAAGTTATTGCCAAATGCTCCTGAAAAAGAAAAGAAAGACGTGAATTGGTCTAATTTAATTCCTCCATCAGTGGACATTGAAGAAATTAATGTTTTCAATGGGAGTATTGAATTCAGGAATTATATAAACAAGACTGGAGATAAGTATGTTGAGCATAAAGTGGGCAATATCTCTGTGAGAATGAACAGAACAGATTGGCAGGATAGTTCATTAAATGATTTTAGAAAAGATCATCCTTTTGGAAAAGGAAAAATTGAGCTTAACGATATTAAGCTCGGTTTAAAGAAAAACACCGAAATCAATATTCAATCCTTACTTGTAAATCTTGATGATGACAAAATAGAAATTGATGATTTTTATTTAAAAAATAATAACAACCCGGAGTATTACATAAAACATCAAAGCTTTAAGGAAGATTGGAATGAGGCAAAAATTGAGTCAATTGAAGTATTAGGTCTAAATCTTCAGAAATATTTTACAACAGATACTTTAATAATTAGTGATGTTATTGCGAAGAACGTTTTGTTCGATTCTCGAACGGCAGGTGATTTAAAAAGAAGGCCAACTCGTATTGGTCCTCTAATGCATGATTGGTTTAGAAGTTTTCCTGGTCAACACGATATAAGGAATATTCAGGTTTCAGAAATGGATTTGAAGTTCATGATGTATTACAAAATTCCTAATGAGAACGAATTGTCAAGTGGGCTTCTTCATATTACTCATATTGGTGCAACTGTTGATCGTATTACGAATATGGATAAAAGCTTCATAACAAAAGTTCGCGGTGTTGGAAGTTATAAAAGACGCAAGAATCTCTCTCTTGCTATTGATATTCCTGTACATGATAGAAACTACAAGTTTCATCTAAAAGGAAAAGTGAGGAATGTAGAACTGAGTCAATTGAATCACTTTTTAAAACCAATGCAACTTAAATTCCTAAAAGGTCACCTTCATTTATTAGAATTTGATTACAATTCGCAAGACAAGATTGCCAATGCGAAAGGGACAACGAAGTTTCATTACGAT
>JAOARK010000131.1 GCA_025210575.1 Schleiferiaceae bacterium | reverse complement strand
TCAAATTTGCCGCACTTTGGCGGCAAGCAATAAGTCGCATAATTAGGAATTGGTTATACAACTTGAATAAACGAAAAGAAAATGCCAGGTATATCTAAAAAGGGTGCAAACATGCCCGAATCTCCAATTAGAAAATTGGTTCCTTATGCTGAAAAAGCAGTTAAAGATGGTAAGAAGGTTTATTACCTAAACATTGGTCAACCTGATATTAAAACTCCTGAAGTTGCTTTAGAGGCTATAAAAAACAATGACCTTTCAGTTTTGGAATACAGTCATAGTGCAGGGTTTGAAAGTTTGCGCAATGGAATGGCAGAGTACTATGGAAAGTTGAATATCCAATTGACCAATGAGGATATTATTGTAACCACCGGTGGTAGTGAAGCCTTACTTTTTGCATTTGGTAGCATGATGGATAATGGTGATGAAGTGATCATTCCTGAACCGTTCTATGCTAATTACAATGGTTTTGCTATTGCTTCAGGAGTTGAGGTTATACCCGTTGTTGCCAGTATTGATAACGGTTTTGCCTTGCCTCCAATTGAAGATTTTGAAAAACTGATTACCCCAAAAACAAAGGCTATTCTTATTTGTAACCCTGGAAACCCAACAGGTTACATGTACTCTAAAGAAGAGTTGATGAAGTTGAGAGACATCGTTTTGAAACACGATCTTTTCTTAATCGCTGATGAAGTGTATAGAGAATTTGCTTACGATGGTGCTCAGCATACGTCTGTACTTCAACTTGATGGTTTAGAGAACAATGCTATTGTTATAGATTCTGTTTCTAAGCGTTACAGCATGTGTGGCGCTAGAATTGGAGCTATTGTTTCAAAGAATAAAGAAGTAATGGCAACCGCTATGAAATTTGCTCAAGCTCGATTAAGCCCTCCAACTTATGCTCAGATTGCAAGTGAAGCAGCATTAAAAACACCACAATCTTATTTTGATGAAGTGAATGACGAGTACATTCAGCGAAGAGATGCAATGGTAGATGGGTTGAATTCTATCCCTGGTGTAAAATGCCCAAAACCAAAGGGTGCTTTTTATGCTATGGCTGAATTCCCCGTGGACGATGCGGACCAATTTGCACAATGGTTACTAGAAAGTTATGCGTATAAAGGAGAAACTGTAATGATGGCTCCAGCTAGTGGTTTTTATGCAAAGCCAGAATTGGGTAAGAAACAAGCTCGATTGGCTTACGTACTCAATTTAGATGCCATCAAAGCTTCGGTTGAAATTATTCGACACGCACTAGAAGTTTACCCTGGAAAACAGTAGTATGCGGTTCCTTGAAAACGAAAGCCTAAAACCCTACAACACGTTTGGTCTTGATGTAAAGGCCCGTCATTTTGTAGAAATAGAATCAGAAAAGGAATTGGTTCATTTTCTATTGAATCATGAATGGGCTAAAAAACCTTTACTTCCATTAGGTGGAGGAAGCAATATTCTTTTGACCAAAGATTTTGAAGGTACGGTAATCAAGCTTTCGCTGAATGGGAAACGAATTATTAAGGAAGATAATGACTTTGTAAAAGTTGCCATTTCCGCGGGCGAAAATTGGCACGAATTTGTTCTTTGGGCAATTCGTCAAAATTTTGGTGGGGTTGAGAACCTTTCTTTGATACCTGGAAATATCGGTACTGCGCCTATCCAAAATATTGGAGCCTACGGTGTAGAGTTAAAAGATGTGTTCGTGTCTTTAAGTGCCGTGGAAATAGAATCAGGTCAAGTACATTATTTTACACATGAGGCTTGTGAGTTTGGGTATCGAGATTCTGTTTTTAAAAGAGCGAACAAAGGCAAGTTCATTATTACCGAAGTCACTCTTCAACTCACTAAACAAAATCATCAACTCAAAATGAGTTATGGTGCCATTCAAGATCAGCTTAAAGTCGATAGTGTTTCCGAACCAACTATTCAAGATATAAGCAATGCGGTCATTGCCATTCGTCAGAGTAAATTACCAGACCCAAAAGAGATTGGCAACTCTGGCAGTTTTTTTAAAAACCCTGTTATTTCAAATGGTCAATTCGCAGAATTGAAAAGCAAGTTTCCAGATGTAGCATCATACCCAAATGGTCAAGATCATACCAAGGTTGCAGCAGGATGGTTAATTGAAAAAGCTGGATTTAAAGGGTTGAAACGAGGCGCTATTGGAGTACATGAAAAGCAGGCACTAGTATTGGTGAACTATGGTGGTGGTGAAGGAAAGGAACTCAAGGCGCTATCGTCTGAAATTCAAGAAAAAGTAAAAGAAATATTTGGTATTTCGCTAGAAGCTGAAGTGAACATTTTATAGCTTTGCGGCCACATTTGGCGAATGCCTAAAACAACAAGAGATGAGTAATTTATTGCCAGTATTATTAATAACCATAGTTCTTTTAGGACTTGGGTTTGCGGGAATCGCGATAAAGATTTTATTGAAAAAGAATGGAGAGTTTGCGGGAACATGCGCGAGTCAAAGTCCATTTTTAAACACGGAAGGAGAAAACTGCAGTTTCTGTGGAGCTACTCCAGAAGAGAAATGTAAAAAAGACGATTCTGCTGCTACAGCATAATGGTTAACACATAAAATTTATAAGCCGCCTATTAGGTGGCTTTTTTTATTCCCAATGATATTGTGCGCCTCAAAGGAAGGACCTATTTTTAAAGCTCTACATAATAATTTCATATGGCAACTCCACAAGCAGGAATATTCAAAGAGGGATCAACACATTTTACATTCCTTGAATTCAGACTAAAGCCACTTTCTGGTGTGAAAACGCTAAAAAAAGCCATGAGCTCTATTCCTCCAAACGAGAAAGTTAATGAGGTAATTAGTTTTGGTCACGTCTTGTGGAAAAAACTTGATGGATCAATGCCTGATCACTTTAAGAGCTTTTCCACTTTAGAGGGAAGAAATGGCTATAAAATGCCAACTACCCAAAACGACATATTTATTTGGATCCATTCTAGCAGTGAAAGTGACAACTTCGATAGAGCACTTCAACTCACCCAAGCTCTACAAGAAACTTCAAAATGTTTAGTAAATCAAACTGCATTCATATACCACGATAAGAGAGACTTCACAGGTTTTGTTGATGGAAGTGCTAATCCTAAAGAAGATAAACGCTTGGATGCTGCACTTATTCCAGAAGGTAAAGCAGGAGCTGGCGGAAGTATTGTGTTTTCTCAAAAATGGGTGCATGATTTAAAGAAATTTGCCAAAGTTCCCGTGAAAGAACAAGAGGGTATAATTGGGCGCACAAAAGAAGACAGCATAGAATTAGAGGGAGATGCAATGCCTCATAACTCACATGTTAGCCGGACAGATCTTAAATTAAATGGTGAGGCTTTAAAGATCTGGAGAAGAAGTGCTCCTTTTATTGATGGAAACGATCACGGACTGTTCTTTCTAGCGTTTGCTTGCCATACGCTGAGAATTCAGTTACAGCTTGAAAGTATGTTAGGCCTGACACCTGATAAGGTTTACGACAGAATATTAGAGTTCTCAAAAGCGATTAGCGGAAGCTATTGGTTTGCACCGAGCGAAGAGGAACTACAAAGATTATTTCAATAAAAAAGGGGCATTTGCCCCTTTTTATTTTCTATGAATAATGGTCTTAATTCTGTAAAGAAGCCTTTACTGCTTCTGATGCGTTGCTCTGATCGTATTGTGGCATCTTAGCTTCTCTTTCTTCAGCTGCTTTTAACCACTCTACAAGTAAAGTACCTTTAAAGTTATTTTTATCCGCATTCAGTTTTTCCATATCTAAACCAATGTACTGCTGAGCCAATTCCTTTGTAGATACATCTGGCATAGGTACTTCTCCGTCAAACCCAAGTTCGTGGAAAAGTTTGGTCAATTTAATTCTTCCTTCTTGAGCTATCTCAATACCTGTACCAATAATTCTTAAGGTTTCAACAGGTGCATGGAAGGCTCCACCATGACTGGCCGCTGCATAATCCCAGCGCCACTGTGCATGACGAATGTCCATTAAGATATCTTTCATCTGCTCTTCTGTAGCCCCTAATTTCCAAGCATATTCAGCTTCTAAGTGAAGCTTCACTAGCAAATGCTCAAGCTTTCCTCTATTATCCAATACTCTATCATAATGATCCGTTACGTTTGCCATTAGCTCATCGCTGTCTTCTCTGTGACAAACCTGACATGCATTAGCAAGATTGTTTAAAGGACTTTGAATATGGTGGTCTGTAAACTTCACGCCACCTTCTGAATTGTAAGGCATGTGACAGTCGGCACAACTTACACCTCTTTTAGCATGTATTCCCGTTTGGAAGATCTCATAACCTGGATGCTGTGCTTTCAACATCGGAGCTTTAGATAATGCATGTGTCCAATCTTTAAACTCAATGTTGTCATAATACTCTTCAACCTGCTCTACGCTGGTTCCATTGTCCCATGGGAATGTTAAGTAAGGAACACCTTCAGCAGGTTTTTTCTTATTGAAGTAATATTCTACGTGGCATTGTGCACAAACCAAAGAGCGCATTTCATTGTGACTTGCATCATTAATGTCTTTACCTTGTCTTTCAAACGCCTCTATTAATGCAGGACGAGTAATTTGTAGATTCATTGTTTTCTCATCATGACAGTCTGCACAACCTATTGCATTCACCACTTCTCCACCCCATTTGGCCCATTTGCCACTATAGAATTCGGTTGCTCCTTTTTCTACCATTAGGCGAGGTACATCAGGACTTTTACAAGTCCAACATGTTGCTGGCATTGGGCCACTTTCTTTATCAATTGGTGCACCTGTTCTCAAAGTGTTGTATATGTCTTCTACTGCATAGACATGTCCTCTTCCTTGACGATAATCTTTCGCAAATCCATAACCTGCCCAAAGAATTACCAAATCTGGAAAAGTTTCTAGCATATCCTGCTTCCAAGCACCATTGTACTTACTGTGAAATGTAGTATCTGCAGTTTTCATGTACGAGTTGTACTGACGCGGATAATTTATACCCCAAACCTCATTGCGAGGTTCCATGCTGGTAATTTCAATTTTCTTTTGATCAAGAAACTGAGCTTCGGTTCTGCGCTCCATAATATTGGTCATGAACATACCAATGATTATTACTACAGCAACGGTAAGTAAGAACAACATCCAACCCAACCAGGGTTTTCTTTTAACGTCTCTTCTAATGGTTGACATAATGGTATAGGATTAATTAATTTTTAGACATATTTGATTTTAACCAAGCCGGAACAGGGCTTTCGGGTACTGGAACATTTGCATTGGGAACTGAACTTTGAGAACGAATTGTACCATGCGGTACATGTCTGTGGCAATCCCAACACAGTTTACCTTCACCATGCAAATTCATTTCTCGAGTAACACGATTCGTTTTTACTCGATCATTCAAATCATTGTGGCAACGAATACAATTTTGTTGTACCACTTTGATTCCCTCTTCTTTCATTATTATGGCTTGAGGCTCTGTACCCATAGTAAATACACTTGCGTGATAAAGACCATCTTTGGCCTTAAAAGCATACTTTTTAAAAGCGTTGTCGTGAGGTACATGGCAGTCGTTACAATTTGTAACATTCTTATGCGAGCTATTTGCCCAAGTTGCATATTCTGGAGCCATAACATGACAATTCACACAGGTTTTTGGATCATCTGAAAGATAAGAGCCTGCCCTTGCGATGTAGAACATATAAATAGAAAGACCTACAATCACTGCAACCAAAAAGTTTACCGCAGTAATCCAGTTAGCTGGGGGTCTTAATGTGTTTAACAACTTGCCTATGCCAGACATAATTTGGAGGGTTGGTTATGCTTTAAATTTACTGTTTTTTAGCCGTGTTAAGTAACTCTGGCTTAAACTGTATCATGATAAATGCCCAATTCTGGGTTTGATTAGAAGCTCTTCCATCCATAATTCCTCCATTCTTGATCGCTTCCATGGTTTCAGTGGCAAACAAATGAGAGTAACCTACTTGTAGGTTTACCTCTTTGCTTACAACAAATTTATACACCAAGTCAATTTCAATACCTAGATCGCTTCCTAATTCTACTAGATTTTGGGGGTCTACATTACGTGTATCATAAATAGTAACAGGACTCATAAAATAGTGCCCATGAGCGGCTAATGTATGCTTGTCAGCCAATTTGAAATTTGTTTTCAGATATAGGTCTATCAACCCTGTAGTTCTACCTCCTTGACCATGACCATTTCCTACGTAGAAGTAATCCATGAATCCATACCATTTGTGGTTTGTTCCATACAGTGGATTCCAGGCGTTATCTTGTCCAGCATCCTCTAAACGGGTACCACTCGCATAATCTCCTCCAACTATTATTGGAGTGATCTTGGTTTTGAATGTTAATTGTAAGTTGGCAAATAGAGCATTTACCGTTTGGCCACCGCCATTGATACCACCCTGATAATAGAACTCACCAGCAAGACCAATAGCCTCAGTAATCCAGCCATTACCGATTAAACCATATGTTTGTCGGTATTGCGTTGAAGTATCGTTTGCCAATACTGTTCTTCCGTCATTTTGAAAAACAACAGAAAGTTTTGCTTTATCCCACTTTTTTGTGGCATAGATCATCTGCATGTTCTTATAGTTGTTCAAGCCGTATGGCGTTGGGTAAGCATTCAAGTAACCAGGTTCAACACCACTTGCATTGAGCGCAAATGCTCCGTCTATCACCAAACCATTATTGTTTTTATAACGGATTAAGACCGCATCATGGCTTCTTCCTTGTTGTGCCCAATCCAAACCACCAAGAAAGCGCTGAGTATCATAACTCAATGTTTGTCGCCCTAATTTTATAGCCCAATTATCAGAAAGCTGATACATGGCATATGCCTCGAACATATTTGTTAAAGCTGGGTCTGCTTTATAAATCTGATTGTGATTCCCCCACATTCTAATGTCTTGAACCGCAATATGTAGTTTCAGTTTATTCTTTTGATAACTGAAATACAGTCTTGTTCTTTGCTCAATGAACGAAGCAGGTTCAAACTGATTCTCAGGCCTTAAAGTTTTAAAACCATTTCTGAATTCATAACGAGGTCTAACTTCACCTACTACCGAAATTTGTGCAAATGATAAATGAGTGAATAAACCAAAAAGGGCGAGGATAATGACCTTTTTCATAAAATTGGGATTAGATTTCTACTAAAATAAAAGTTATTCAAAGAAACCCAACCCAGTTAGTTGAGAGTATGACATATGTCTCTTTTGAACAAGAGATTACACCAGCTTTGTAAGCTTATTTAGACTAGTTATAAATTTCAAAGCCAGTTGAAAACCACTCTTTGAATTCCCCATTTTCTGAATAAACTAAATATCCATCGAGATCAGCATTGCCTTCAATCAGCTGTTGAGCATATTTAATTCCTCCTACCATACAAGCCGTGGCATAGGCATCAGCATCCATGCAGCTTGAAGTGATAATGGTAGCACTTAATAATTTAGATTTTACGGGATAACCTGTTGAAGGATTTATGGTATGTACGAACTTCTCTCCTTCTTCATTAGTAAAGAACTTGCGGTAATTTCCAGATGTCGCTAAGGCCTTGTCAGGCAAGCTCAATACAATTTGAAAACGATTTTGTGGATTGATCTCATCTGTTGGTTTATCTATACCAATTCGCCACACTTTGCCCTTACTGTTCTTACCTTTGGTTTTGAGCTCTCCGCCCACTTCAACCATATAGTTCTCCACTCCGTTGGCTTCAAGGAAATCTGATATAACGTCTACCGAATAACCTTGGGCTATCGCGTTAAAATCGAGTTGCTGATTTTTGCCTAGTTGTACTTGTTTTCCTAAAACTCTGACAATAGAATAATCTACCAATTGCTAAAGTGAATCTACCGTGATACTGTCTAACTCTTTATGCTCACCTCCATTAAAACCCCAAGCATTTACTAATGGCGCTATGGTAACGTCAAACCTTCCTTGTGTTTCCTTCCCTATGTCAATTGAACGCTTTAAAACAGCTTCAAAGTTGTCATCCATAAGTGCATTGCTATCGCCACGGTTCACTCTACTAACAATAGAATTTGAAACCCACAATGACATGCTTCTATCAATTTCTATGAGAATACTATCTATAGAAGATTGATGATCTATATTCTGCTCTGTAATGTATTTAATAGAATAAGTGGTGCCTTGAGCGTGGCCATAGTTCACAATTTCTAGTTGATCCTGACCACAAGAAATAAGCATTAAAACGGCAAAAAGAAGCACGAGATGTTTCATACTGCGAAAAAACAAAAAACCCTGACGCAAAGGTCAGGGTTCTTATTATTGTGTTGGAAGATTATCCTCCAAAATCGTCAAACGATACATTTTCTGGTGGTACACCAAAATCGTCTACCATACCTAAAACGGCTTGGTTCATCATTGGTGGTCCACAGAAATAGAACTCTATGTCTTCTGGTGCATCGTGCTTAGACAAATAGTTGTCTATTAAAGACTGGTGAACGAATCCTACGAATCCATCTCCTTCTCCGTCTAAACCTTCTTTAACTTTCCAGTTATCTTCTTCTAATGGTTCAGAAAGTACCATGTAGAATTTAAAGTTCGGGAAGTCCTTCTCTAATGCTCTAAAGTGATCTATGTAGAACAACTCACGTCTTGAACGACCACCGTACCAGTAAGATACTTTTCTTCCTGTTTTAACGGTTCTAAACAAGTGGTATAAGTGTGAACGCATTGGCGCCATACCTGCACCACCACCGATGTATAGCATCTCAGCGTCAGTTTCTTTGATAAAGAACTCACCGTAAGGTCCAGATACCGTTACCGTATCTCCAATCTTTTGGTTAAAGATGTAAGAAGAAGCAATACCTGGATTCACTTTCATCCAGTCGTTTGCTTTTCTATCCCAAGGTGGAGTAGCAACACGAACGTTTAGCATAATTCTGCGTCCTTCAGCTGGGTAAGAAGCCATTGAGTAAGCTCTTTCTACCGGCTCATCATTCTTCATTACTAACGGCCACAAATTAAACTTGTCCCACTCTTGCTTAAACTTCTCAGGCTCCCCTGGATGCTCCTCTGGGTGCGCTGTAATATCAATATCAGAGTATTTCACTTCCGTTTCAGGGATTTCAATCTGGATGTAACCACCCGCCTTGTAATCCATGTCTTCTGGAAGCTCCACTACAAATTCTTTAATGAAAGAAGCCACGTTGTAGTTCGATACCACCTTTGCTTCCCATTTCTTAATACCAAATACTTCCTCAGGTACTTTAACAGTCATGCTGTTCTTTACCTTCACCTGGCAACCTAATCTCCAGTTATCCGCAATTTCTTGACGGCTGAAGAAACCCGTTTCAGTAGGAAGAATTTCTCCACCACCTTCGGTTACCTGACAGCGACATTGGGCACAAGTACCCCCACCACCACATGCAGAAGGCAAGAAGATTTTATTTTGACTTAAAGTTGAAAGAAGTGTTCCTCCAGATTCAACTTCTACACTCTCTCCATTAATGTCTAGCGCTACAGGTCCAGAAGGAGAAAGCTTAGCTTTCGCTTGAAGCAAGATGGTCACCAACAAGATGATCATTGCCGCAAATACTATAACACTTGTTATGATTACTGTTGTCATAATTCTCTCTTAATCCTGTTATAATTTAATACCCATAAAGCTCATAAACGCTATACCCATCAAACCAGTAATGATGAAGGTAATTCCCAATCCTTTAAGAGGACCTGGTACATTTGAGTACTGGATTTTCTCGCGAATAGCTGCAATAGCCACAACAGCCAACAACCAACCAATACCTGAACCTAAACCATAAACACCTGCTTCAACGATGGTTCCGAAATCACGCTCTTGCATGAACAAAGAACCTCCCAAAATTGAACAGTTTACAGCGATCAATGGTAAGAAGATACCCAAGGCTCCGTAAAGCTCTGGAGAATATTTCTCTACAATCATCTCTACCAGCTGTACCATTGAGGCAATTACAGCGATGAACATAATAAAGCTCAAGAAGCTCAAGTCTATAGAAGCAAAGTCATCTCCTAACCAAGCTAAAGCTCCTTCTTTTAATACGTAGTTTTCTAACAGCCAGTTTACAGGTAATGTAATGGCCAATACGAAGATTACAGCAGCTCCCAAACCAACGGCAGTCTTTACCGTTTTAGATACTGCTAAGTAAGAACACATCCCAAGAAAATATGCGAAAATCATATTTTCTACGAAGATGGATTTTACAAATAAGTTTACTAATTCCTGTCCCATCTTTGTGTCTTATTAATTGTTCTCTTCAATTAGTTTAGTATTCTTAGCACGTTGTGCCCAGATA
>JAOARK010000130.1 GCA_025210575.1 Schleiferiaceae bacterium | reverse complement strand
GGTCAATACATTGGTGCGAGCATTTTAAGCTTGGGAGCCCTATATCTCTATCAATATATTGCCGATGTAAGATTTCACATTACAAGAAGAAATTACTTTGCTCCTTTTTGCCTTGCCATTATTCTTTGCTGGATGCCTGATGTACTAGACTGGAAAGATGCTGTGCTGCTCTCGATTAATGCTCTTTTCTTGATTAACTTCTATAAAATATACAATTCAAGCTCCAGCCTTTTACCCTATGCACTCAATGGTTCTTTGCTAAGCCTCATTGCTATTGGATTCTCAAAAGTTGGCTACATCTACTTATTGTTAACGATTTGGCAATTTGCCTTGGTGGGCAAAATGTCATGGCGAACCATTTTGTTACCCCTCTACGGTTTTGCTTCCTATTTTCTAATTGCATTAGGGGTCTCATTTTTATTTGAGATGCACGTTGAATTTATAAATCTCTATATCCCAAAAATTGAATTGTTGGGTCTCGATACAATTACAACGAATTGGCCAACAATTCTTGCGCTGCTCGTTTTATTGATCTTTTCTTTTTTAGAGTATGCCGTAGCTTTAAAAAGAGCCCCTGTCCTTAAAAGACGTATTCTATCATTGTTATTTATTCAAATTGGATTTACAGCATTGGTACCGCTCATTTTCCAAGATGAAAAAACAATCTTATTCTTAATAATTCCGACTGCGATTCTATTTTCTAATTATTTACAATACATAAAAAAGCCAGCTTTTCAAGAAAGCTGGCTTTGGATATTAATTCTATTTGGAGTTGTAAATATTTACGTCCAATTTTAATCTTCCATAAAAAGAGCTTTTAGCTCGGTAGCCTCATTGGGTTGCATTTTACCCGAAAGAATAAGTCCTAATTGCTTCCTTCTTAAAGCTCCTTCAAATCTCATTTTCTCAATCTTTGTCTGCGGTTCTATTGCAGGTATTTCAACCGGGCTTCCAAACTCATCAACGGCAACAAATGTGTAGATAGCCTCATTGGTATACGTTCTTTTGCCATCTACTTTTTGGTCTTCTACGTACACATCTACAAATACTTCCATTGAAGATTTAAAGGCACGAGACACTTTTGCCTCAAGTGTAACTATGCTCGCTATTGGAATAGCTTGATTAAAAGAAACATTGTTAACCGCAGCCGTAACCACTTGCTTTTTGCAATGCCTATGGGCTGAAATTGCCGAACACCTATCCATCCAAGATAAGAGTTGACCACCAAATAAATTCCCAAGATTGTTTGTGTCGTTAGGTAAAACTATTTCGGTCATCACAGTAAGTGACTCCCTTGGTGTTTTAACTTTCATAAAGATTATTTTTCCGCAAAAGTAGAGTTTTTATCTGCGGTAAATCCAAGCTCCATTTTGAATTTTAGCCTTGATTTCAGGAAGTGAATTCACTGCCTCTTCCCTATTGCTAAAGTTATTAGCACTTACACGAAAAAACCCTTTTTCATAGAAGTACTCAGCATTTTCGAAACCACTATTTCGAAGTTTAACTAAAAACTCACTCGCATTGTCCTGAACTTTAAAGGCCCCTACGATTACATGAAAATCCTTAGACTCCGTAATTTCGTATAGTGCTGGTAATTCGGAAACCTTGGTTTCAATAGTTCCAAAAGCACTTTCTTCAATAACCTTTGTTGCTACATCTTTTTTCTCTATCGAAGTTTCAATTGGCACTTCTATAGTTTTCGAGAATTTAAATGGGTTAAATGAAGCAAAGTCGATTGAATTGAAATCTGGTTTATGAGAACCAATAAAGATGAGACCCGCTAATCCTGCAACTAGCCCCACCCTTTTCCATAAAACTGACGTTTTTTGATGCTTTACATTTTCAAGAATTGCATTTGGTCTTAAAACATCTTCAACTTCTAGATCTTTAAGAACAGGAAAACGATATATGGACAAACCAAATGAATCCGCATCAAAGTTTGCGTTTAATTCAGATTGAAATTGAATCTCTTGATTGGAACCAAGATAGATACGACCTATACCCTCTAATTTTACGTGTTCGCCATTACCAAGGGCACTTTTCCATTGTATAACACTTCTGGAAATAACATCTTTTGCTTGATCGAAACTAATATTCGCTTTTGTAGCAATTTCATTCTCCAACAAATGACTCCCTTCTTTCACCGCTGATTGAAATATCACGCGTTTTGTAGGAGGCATAAACATCTGAGTAGCTTCATTTACTTCAGCACCAAATTCTTGACACACAAATGCACCAAAACCAGAAATGACTACATGGTCAAAACGATACAATAATGAACTAATGTGCTTATCTATACTCATAAATGAAACTTATTTTTTGCGTTGAAGCCAAACTCAAAATTAACACATTTCGCCAAATTCTCTGAAATTTTACTCGAATTAAACTAACAAAGAGCGCATATACTTAATTTTTTACGGAAGATGAACTAGAATCGACTCTACTAAAATAGATTTCCTCTATCTCGAATAGCTAAATTTTAAGCGCTAAAACACGAGGATTACTTATATTTGCCAACGAATTTAGAATCAATCTAAATAAGCATGATAAACGTATCAGAAACAGCTAAAAACAAGGTGATTACCTTAATGCAAGAAGACGGAATGAAGCTTGAGAATGGCTATATCCGCGTAGGCGTTGAGAGTGGCGGTTGTTCAGGGCTTTCATATAAAATGGATTTCACCTCAGAACGTAACGAAGAAGATAAACTCTTTGAAGACAATGGCGTTCGCATTTTGGTAGACAAGAAAAGTCTCTTATATCTATTGGGAACGACATTGGAATACAGTGGCGGTCTAAATGGAAAAGGGTTCTCTTTCAATAACCCAAATGCCTCACGCACCTGTGGTTGCGGAGAAAGTTTTGCAGTATAATAAACGTGGATAGCTTAAAGAAAAGCAAACCTCTTTAAGAAGCGAACGAAACGAAGAATGAGCGAAGAAAAATTATTAAATGAGGTAACCGGAGCAGAATACAAGTACGGTTTTACCACAGATATAGAATCAGATAAAATTCCTGCTGGACTTAGCGAAGAGGTGATTAAAATGATCTCTGCCAAAAAGGAAGAACCCCAATGGTTGTTAGAGTGGCGATTAGATGCCTTCAGAATTTGGTCGGCCATGGAAGAGCCGGAATGGGCTAACGTCACTTACGACAAACCGGATTTTCAGGCTATCTCTTACTACTCTGCTCCAAAAGAAAAAGTACAGTTAGACAGCTTAGACCAAGTAGACCCTGAGTTATTGAAGACTTTTGACAAGCTTGGCATTTCTATTGAAGAGCAGAAGAAATTGACAGGTGTAGCCATGGATGTGGTTATTGACTCTGTTTCTGTTGCTACGACTTTCAAAGACAAACTTGCAGAATTAGGCATCATTTTCATGTCGATGAGCGAAGCGATTCAGGAGCACCCTGAATTGGTAAGAAAGCACATCGGAACGGTTGTTCCTAAAACTGACAACTTTTACGCAGCTCTAAACTCTGCCGTTTTCACGGATGGCTCTTTTTGTTACATCCCAAAAGGTGTTAAATGTCCTGTTGAGTTGAGTACTTACTTCCGTATTAACGAAGCCGGAACTGGCCAATTTGAAAGAACATTAGTAGTGGCAGATAAAGGAAGTTACTGCTCTTACCTTGAGGGTTGTACCGCTCCACAGAGAGACGAAAATCAGTTGCACGCTGCCGTTGTGGAATTGATTGCGCTTGAAGACGCAGAAATCAAATATTCTACGGTACAATACTGGTATCCTGGCGATGCAGAAGGAAAAGGTGGTGTATTCAACTTTGTAACCAAAAGAGGGATGTGCGAAAAGAACGCCAAAATCTCTTGGACTCAAGTGGAGACTGGATCTGCTGTTACCTGGAAATACCCAAGCTGTGTTTTGAAAGGCGACAACTCAGTTGGAGAATTCTATTCAGTGGCTGTAACCAATAACTACCAGCAAGCTGATACAGGAACAAAGATGTTACACTTAGGAAAGAATACCAAGAGTACGATTATCTCTAAAGGTATTTCTGCCGGGTTTAGCGACAACTCTTACAGAGGATTAGTAAAGATTGGCCCTAGAGCCATAAACGCTAGAAACTTCTCGCAGTGCGACTCTTTATTGATGAGCTCTACAAGCGGAGCGCATACTTTCCCTTATATAGAAACGCAAAACAAAACTGCCAAAGTTGAACACGAGGCTACCACTTCTAAGATTGGAGAAGATCAAATCTTCTACTGCAATCAAAGAGGGATTGGCACCGAGGAAGCTATTGCTTTAATTGTGAATGGTTACTGCAAAGACGTGTTAAACAAGCTACCTATGGAATTTGCCGTTGAGGCACAAAAACTACTAGAAATTAGTTTAGAAGGATCTGTAGGATAATATAGTTATGTCAGTTAATATCAAAAAGCCACTTATAGGTATTCTCGCTTTCATCTTAGTGTTATTTACCATGCCATTGGGGCATACAGTAATGATACTCATAGAAAAGATCGGTCATGAATACATGTACTGGGGTGCTATGGGTTTAGGATTCTTAGGAGTTCTATTCTTATTGATATCTACGAAATACGAAGGCAACGAAAACGCACAAACCTATTTAGGATTGTTTGCAGGCTTGTTCATCTGGACGGGCTTTATAGAGTTTTCATTCGTTTACATCGCAGAAACATTAAACGTTGCTCCTTTAATGGAGAATGGGGAAGTGGTAACAAAGCCAGAATACTTGATTATGCCTTCAAGTATTGGTTTGCTTATCGCGGGAACGCTTTACTTTTTCTTAGACAGCCAAACACGTTGCAACTTCTTTATGACTTTAAAGAAATGGACAGGTTTGAATTTACCGCTTGGTAAAGTAGATAAGAAGAAAAACTTTGCAAACACCACAGCTATAGAAACGGTATTTGTTATCTGGATGTTCTATATCGTATTACTTGTAGTTTATGATGATAAGATTGCTGGCGACAGGCATTGGGCTACGTATGCCGTAATGTTCGGATCATTAATCTGGAGCATCTACTTAATGAGCAAGTTGATAAAATTCAACAGAATGGCACCCGCAATTAGATACGCAGTACCTACTGTTGTTGTTTTTTGGAACGTAGTAGAAATCTTGGGTCGCTGGGATTTCTTTAAAGAAGTTTGGGTGATGCCAAGTGAATACATTATGGAAGTGACATTAATTACAATCGGCTTTGCCATTGCTATGTTACTTGCCATTTATTTACCACAACCAAGTAAAACAAAGGCATTAGGCTAAGGCCGACAGTTAAAAGAATTAAAAACTTAGTGTGATTTACTATTTCAATAAATCGAAATCTTAAATCATAAATTTTAGATAAGCATGTTAAAAGTTAACGACATCCACGCTGGGATAGAAGACAACGAAATTCTAAAAGGAATAAACCTTGAAGTAAAACCTGGAGAGGTACACGCAATCATGGGTCCTAACGGAGCCGGAAAAAGTACTTTATCGAGTGTAATTGCTGGTAGAGAAGAATACGAAGTTACTCACGGTGACATTGAATTAAACGGAGAAAGCATCCTAGATATGGCTCCAGAAGAAAGAGCACACAACGGTGTTTTCTTATCATTTCAATACCCCATAGAAATCCCGGGAGTTAGTGTTTCTAACTTTATTAAAACAGCGATTAACGAAAGCAGAAAAGCTCAAGGTTTAGAACCTATGGGCGCTAGCGAAATGCTGAAGTTAATGCGTGAAAAAATGAACCTTTTGGAAATGGACAAAGGCTTCTTAAGCCGTTCGCTAAACGAAGGTTTTTCAGGTGGTGAGAAAAAGCGCAACGAGATCTTCCAAATGGCAATGCTAGACCCAAAATTAGCCATCTTAGATGAGACTGATTCTGGACTAGATATTGACGCTTTAAGAATTGTTGCCAACGGAGTAAATAAATTAAAAAGCAAAGACAATGCAGTTGTAGTGATTACACACTACCAGCGTCTTTTAGATTATATCGTACCTGATTTTGTACATGTACTTTACGATGGTAAAATCGTTAAAAGTGGAGACAAAACATTAGCTCACGAGTTAGAAGAAAAAGGATACGACTGGATTAAGAACGAATTAGCAGCAGCTAAGTAATGGAGCAGTTAAAAGACAAATTGGTATCTTCTTTTATCGTGTTCGAGAACGAGCTAAACGGTGAAGCTGATACACCAATTCACGCAATTAGACGCAAAGCGATAGATACGTTTGAGGAATTAGGCTTCCCAACAAAACGTCATGAGGAATGGAAGTATACCAACTTAAAGCCCATTCTTAAAAACGACTTTAAACTTTTCCCTAAAACAGAAAAGGCATTAGAGTTTAAAGATGTAAAACGTTATTTCTTAAATGAAGTAGATACTTATAAAATCGTTTTCGTAAACGGAGTATACAGTTCTTGGCTTTCTGAAACTACACATTTGAACTATGATGTTTGCACTTTTAGTGCAGCACTCAATAAATTCACCGATGTATTAGATAGTTACTTCTCTACTATAGCACCTAAAGATGAGGCAATGGTAGCGTTGAATACGGCTTTTTCTAAAGATGGAGCTTTTATCAGAATACCAAAGAACAAAGTGGTTGACAAACCAATTGAAGTGGTTTACTTTACTACAGACGAAGGTAAAAATCTAATGATTCAACCTCGAAATTTGGTTGTTGCAGAAGCTGGCGCTGATGTAAAAATTATAGAACGTCACCAGAGTCTTTCTAACGACATGGTGTTTACCAATGCTGTAACAGAAATTTACGCGGGTAATAATGCTAGAGTTAGTTATTACAAAGTGCAAAACGATGCCAAAACTGCCACTTTAGTAGACAATACTTCTGTTAAGCAAGAAAGAGACAGCAATGTAAATGTGGGCACTTTTTCTTTTGGAGGAAAACTGACACGAAACAACTTGAATTTCTTCATGGTTGGTGAGAACATCGAATCTCACATGGATGGAATTACCATCATTGAAGAAGGTCAGCATGTAGATCACCATACATTAGCAGATCACCAATTCCCAAATTGCTACAGCCGTGAGTTGTACAAAGGTATTTACGATGACAATGCTAAAGGTGTATTTAACGGAAAAGTAATGGTACACAGAGATGCACAAAAAACCAATGCTTTCCAATCGAACAACAACATCTTACTTACAGACAAAGCTTCTGTAGATACAAAACCTCAGTTAGAGATATACGCGGACGATGTGAAGTGTTCACACGGTTGTACTGTTGGACAGCTAGATGAAGATGCTTTGTTCTACTTGCGTTCTAGAGGAGTACCAGAAAGAGAAGCAAAAGCGATGTTGATGTATGCCTTCTCTAACGATGCGTTAGAGCACGTAAACATCCCTGAATTGAAGAAAAAACTAAATATGCTCATCGCCAAGAAATTAGGCGTTGAT
>JAOARK010000129.1 GCA_025210575.1 Schleiferiaceae bacterium | reverse complement strand
TCCTTTGCGGTTTTCACCATCTGCTCCATCAAGTCATCTGCATCAACAACAGTTCCTTCTCTACTTTTCATTTTTCCGGTAGGCAGATCTACCATTCCGTAACTTAGATGATGCAACTGTTCAGCCCAGCTATAGCCCAATTTCTTGAGAATTAGGAATAGAACTTTGAAGTGATAGTCCTGTTCATTTCCTACCACATAGGTCAGTTCGTCAATATCAAAATCTTTAAATCTTTGGATGGCTGTACCAACATCTTGTGTCATATATACAGAAGTTCCATCCGAACGCAAAACGATTTTATGATCTAATCCTTCCTCAGTCAGATCGATCCAAACAGAACCATCCTCTTTTTGATAGAACACCCCTTTTTCTAGACCAGACAGAATATCATTCTTACCTAAAATGTAAGTATCACTTTCATAATAGTTCTTGTCAAAGTAAACACCCATTCTTTTGAAGGTAGCTTCGAAACCATCATAAACCCAATTATTCATGGTTTTCCAAAGTGCCATCACTTCTTCATCTCCAGCTTCCCATTTTCTTAGCATCTCTTGAGCTTCAATGAAAATAGGAGCTTCCTTCTTGGCCTCGTCTTCACTCTTTCCTGATGCCGTCAGTTGAGCAACTTCTTCTTTGTAAGCTTTATCAAAGGCCACATAGTAATTTCCAACTAACTTATCTCCTTTTATCCCTGAGGACGATGGTGTCTCTCCGTTTCCGAATTTTTGCCATGCCACCATGCTCTTACAAATGTGAATTCCTCTATCATTCACAATCTGAACCATGTGTGTAGGTTTCCCTGTGGCTTTAGTAAGTTGAGATACAGAATACCCCAACAAGTTGTTTCTTACATGACCTAGGTGCAATGGCTTGTTGGTATTAGGTGAACAATACTCAACCATGGCTGCTTTTTGCTCAGAATTTATTGGCTGGATACCCCAATTATCATTTTCATTGATTTCATTGAACTTAAGTAGCCAAACCGATGGAGAGATCACCAAGTTCAAGAAACCTTTAACAACGTTAAATCCAGAAACCTCCTGAACATTTTCAACCAAATAATTTCCCAACGTTTCTCCGGTTTGTTCTGGAGATTTGCGAGTAATGCGTAGATGTGGAAAAGTGACAAAGGTGATATCTCCTTCAAATTCTTTTCTTGTTTGCTGAAAGTCTAAACTGCCAGGTTCCTGACCAAACAATGCAACAAAACCTTCCTTTAATTTTTCGGCCAAAAGGCCTTCTAAAAACTGCATAACTCTAGTTGTGTATTATTTTCTTTGAAACGGCAAAAATACTTCTGCCATCATACAACGTGCACTTCCTCCACCAAAATTTTCAATGGTTTCTAAATTGCTGTGCAACACCGTTGCGTACTTTTCTATGGTATCTATTTGTTCTTCGCTTAAAGCGGAAAAAGCTCTTGTGCTTAAAATGTAAAAGAGGTTCCCATCTTCTCCCATAACTTCTAAGCCATTTCCAGCGAATTGCGTCACTTGATCTTCAGAAAGCTCTATTATTTCTTTTCCAGAAACTTTTAAAGCATTCTCCACCTTTTCACGTTCATCTGTTCTAGAAAATGAACTCAACGCTACTAAAGCAAAATGAGAAGCTACACTCATGCAAACATTTGTATGATATACAGGCATCTCATCTATGAAACATTGAAAAAATATGGGCTGGTAGCCAAATACTTCGCAAAACTCTACCACCAATTCAGGGTTTGTTCGTTCAGAAACCGAGCAATAACATAACTTTCTGGTACGATCTAACACCATACTTCCAGTGCTTTCAAGGTATTGACCGGATAATTCTGCTGCGGTAAAATCTTCAATATGCTTTACCTTGTATCCAGTATCCACCAAAAACTCAATGATCTCTGGTCTTCTTTCTGCTCTTCTGTTGCTCGCCTTAAGCGGGTAAAGTCCAACCCGACCATCCGTATGTGTGCTAAACCAATTATTAGGGAAAATACTATCAGGGGTATGAGGACTTCTAGAATCTTCAATAACATTTACCTTAATGCCTTTGCTGCGCAAAAGACTTACCAAATCATCAAATTCTTTTAGGGCTTGTTTTTGAATCCAGCTTTCATCTGCTTTCAGTTTTGTCTGAAAAACATTGTCTTCGCTCGTTTCTTCATTAAACCCAAAAGCCACGGGTCTAACCATTAATAAAGAACTGGCACTATGCTGGATATCCGTCATGTTCTAAGCAATAGTTTGAATAGCGTCATTTAAAACGTTCAATGCTGTTTCGGCCATGACATTTCCTTTATGGTCTAAAGTTGGGTTAATTTCCACCATCTCTAAACAACACACCTTATCGCTTTTAAGTAAGTAGCAAATAATCTTTGACGCTTCAACTGCTGAGAATCCATTAATTACAGGTGTTCCCGTTCCATTGGATATTGCGGAATCCATACTGTCCACATCAAAAGAGATGTATATATGATCGCATTCTGAAAGGTATTCTAAAGTCTCACTAACACTTTGTTTAGCTCCTTTAGATCTCAACTCCTCAACTGTAACACTTCTAATTCCTTTACTCAAGATCAATTCATCTTCAGGAATTTCAGTATCTCTAACACCATAGAAAACAATGTCTTCAGGGGAAAGGCTAGGCTCCCCACAGATTTCTTGCCAAGCAGCCTCCGTCTTGGAGTCAAGTTGGTTTACTGCGTTTTGTTTGTTGTCTTCTTTTAAAGCAATGGCTAATGGCATGCCGTGAACATTGCCACTTGGCGTGGTATATGGTGAATGCAAATCGGCATGGGCATCTATCCAAACCACTCCTAATTTTTTATTAGGGTGTGCTTTTTTTATGGACTGTATTGTTGCCGCAGCGGTAGAATGATCTCCAGCCAAAACAACGGGAAACTCATCTGCATTTAGGGTATTGATTACTTCAGAGTGAATATGCCCAAACACTTCTTTTATGTCTTCAATCCTTTTCGCGAATGGTGTATTAATATCATTGAATAACGATGCATTTTTAACCGGAACCTCTACCGTTGGATAGTTATTTAAGAGGTTGTTGCCATGAGTATGAGAGGCAGCCAGCATAGCTCCATACCCAAGACTAGCTCCTCGAGTACCAGCTCCTAACTCACTCATTACGGTTATAAATTTGATTTTCGTCATAAAATTTCCTTGTTTAAAGTGCGGCAAATTTAGGCTATAAATCGGAGAGTAAGTCTTACGCTTTTCATACACAATCGGCTTTTAATAAAAACCCCAAAAGCACTGTATTTTCTAGCATTTACACCATCCAATTTTTATAAATTTGACCCGTTACTGATAGTATATGGCCCTTAAAAAGAAAAGAAAAAGCAAAGCCAAAAAAGGCCCTTCTAAATTATCTTCTGTAAAAGCATTTTTAAGCAACAAAACCTTGCATGCAGCCTTTGGTGTAATGCTCATATTCATAGGGTTGTTTATGTTCTTTTCCGTTTTTTCATTCCTTACAAGTTGGGAAAATGATCAAAGCTTGTTGAATGACGAAATTGAAGTTACCGAAGAACAACCCATAATGGAATACCAAAACGTTTTGGGTAAAATGGGAGCCAAAGTGGGAAACCTATTAGCCTATAATTGGTTTGGAGTAAATTCTTTGTTGATTGCCATTTTTATTGCTGTTATAGGTATTCGGGTTGCCTTGAAAATCAAATTAGTAGACATGAACAAACTTACCAGGCATTTACTGTTTTGGCTGGTTTGGCTAAGTGTCTTTTTTGGGATGATACAGCTTGGAAAACATACCGTATTAAATGGACATGTGGGTTTCTTTACGGCTAGTTATTTGAGTAACCTCATTGGTTCAGTAGGCAGTTGGTTAATTTTGGTATTCTCTCTTTTTACCTATGTAATAGTTACATACAAACTAACTCCTGATCACCTCAAGGAAGGGGTAAGCGCATTAAAAAGAAATAAGAAAACAATTCCAACTTCAGAAAATATTGAAGCTTTAGATGACCCAGATCCAGAGGTTGTTGATTTCTCTGATAAACCCGTAGAAGTTGAACAATCTGATCTAGAAAAAATAGATGCACTTGAAGTTGAGCTCAGCACAAAAGAAGAATCAGTTCATAAGATTGAAACACCAATTGAAGTTGAAGAGCAACCTGAAGAAGAAGTAAAGATTGAAGTTGAAGAAGTAGAAAAAGAAACGGAAGTTTCTAAAAAAGAGATCAACAAATTGGTTAAAGAATTTGGGGAATACGATCCTACCCTTGACCTTTCAAAGTTTCAGCTTCCTTCTTTAGACCTTTTGATTGAATACGGAAGTGGCAATATTAAAATTGACCAAAAAGAACTAGAAGCGAACAAAAACAGAATTGTTGAAACACTGGCCAATTACAATATTGAGATTTCTAAAATTAAAGCGACCATAGGTCCTACCGTTACACTGTACGAGATTATACCAGTTGCTGGGGTAAGAATATCGAAAATTAAAAACCTTGAAGACGATATTGCTCTAAGCCTTGCGGCCCTGGGTATACGTATAATTGCGCCAATACCTGGTAAAGGAACGATTGGTATTGAAGTACCTAATGCAAATCCGAATATGGTGGCCATGCGAACGGTTCTTCAATCTGAGAAATTTCAACATGCTAAAATGGAATTACCAGTTGCACTCGGAAAGACCATTAGCAACGAGACTTTTGTAACGGATCTTGCCAAAATGCCTCACCTTTTGATGGCTGGTGCAACAGGCCAGGGAAAATCTGTTGGGCTAAATGCGATCTTAGCCTCAATTCTGTATAAAAAACACCCTAGTCAGGTTAAGTTTGTTTTAGTAGATCCTAAAAAGGTGGAACTCACCTTGTTCAATAAAATTGAAAGACATTATCTAGCAAAACTACCTGACGAAGAAGATGCCATTATTACAGATACGAGCAAGGTGGTGAATACGCTCAACTCGCTATGTATAGAGATGGATAACCGCTATGAGTTGCTGAAAACAGCTATGGTTAGAAACATTAAAGAGTACAATGCCAAGTTCGTTCAGCGTAAACTTAACCCAGAAGAAGGACATAAATTCTTACCCTACATAGTACTCGTAATTGATGAGTTTGCAGACTTAATCATGACTGCGGGCAAAGAGGTGGAAACGCCCATTGCACGTTTAGCTCAATTGGCTAGGGCCATTGGAATTCATTTGATCGTAGCAACACAAAGACCGAGTGTAAATGTGATTACTGGTATTATCAAAGCAAATTTCCCAGCACGAATTGCCTTTAGAGTAACCTCTAAAATTGATAGTCGTACTATTCTAGATGCAGGAGGTGCAGATCAATTAATCGGAAAAGGTGACATGCTGTATTCCTCTGGAAATGACTTAATACGTTTGCAATGTGCCTTTATTGACACACCAGAAGTTGATAAGATCACAGAATTCATTGGTTCGCAAAAAGCTTACCCTGAGGCTTATTTGTTACCTGAATATGTAGGTGAAGAAGGCGGTGGAATTGGAGACATAGACAAAGCAGATAGAGATGTTCTATTTACTGATGCCGCACGAATTGTTGTCATTCACCAGCAAGGATCAGCGAGTTTACTTCAGCGAAAACTAAAATTGGGTTATAACCGTGCAGGTAGAATTGTAGATCAATTAGAGGCTGCAGGTATTATTGGTCCATTTGAAGGAAGTAAGGCAAGACAGGTTTTGATACCAGACGAAATGGCATTGGAACAATTATTGAACAACGAGTAAAAAAAGAATAAAATGAAGTTTAGAATTGCACTTATATTTTCATTGATATTGAGCATCTCATTCGCTCAAACAAATAAGGAAGCAAGAGCACTGTTAGAAGAAGTAAAAGCTAAAACGCTTTCTTTTAAAACTCAAAAAATCACATTCGATAATTCAATTGAAATCCCTAGTGCTGATCCTGCAAAAGCAGGAACAAAAAGGAATATGCAAGGAGTTATTTCATTGAAAGGAGAGGCGTACCGACTTGAATTAAATGGAATGATCTATTTAAATGATGGTAAGTCTATGTACATCATTGATCCGGACATTGAAGAAATTGATGTTACAACTACTGATGATGGCGAAATGCCTCTGTCTCCCACTTCTATTTTAAGTGAATTTGACAAAGGATATAGCCTAAAGCTTGGCGATAAAAAGACTGTAAGTGGTAAAAAAATTCAGTATGTAATTCTTAAGCCTACGGGTGCCAGCGATATTTCTTTGGTTGAAATTGGTGTAGATATGTCTACAAAAACGGTGTATTCATATAAAATGACAGGTACAAACAAGGTTATCACCATTTTAACAATTACAGATTACAAAACTGACCTAAATTTGCCGGCCAATACGTTTGTATTCAACAAGGCCGATTGGCCCGGTTATTACATTAACAACTAGGTAAGTTTTGAACATATTAGACAGGTTAGTCCTTAAGTCTTTTTTAAAACCTTTCTTACCCACCTTTTTGATCATGGTATTTCTATTTATCATGCAATTAGTGTGGAAGTACATTGATGACATTGCAGGTAAGGGAATAGAATGGTACTACGTTGTAGAACTTCTTTTCTTTTGGTCTGCTGGTGTAATCCCCATGGCATTACCTATTGCAGTCTTGCTATCGTCTTTGATGACCATCGGAAACTTTGGCGAGAATTATGAGCTAGCCGCCATGAAAAGTGCTGGTGTATCCCTTTTCAGAATAATGCGTCCGATGTTTGGGGTCATGATTTTTGTTGCAATTGGCGCGTTCTATTTTTCCAATTATGTAATTCCTGTTGCTAACCTCAAGGCTATTAACCTGATTCACAACATGAGTCAGCAAAAACCAACGTTTAATATTGTTCCTGGTGCATTCTATGGTGGTATTTCAAATTTTAGTTTAAAAGTGGGCTCCAAAGGCGGAGAACATCAGGAAATACTTCAAGATATCTTTATTTACGATCACAGAGATAACACTGGAAATAACAAAGTTACGGTGGCCAAAGAAGGGGAAATGCGCATTATTGGCAATAATGAGTATTTAGAGCTTACATTAAAAGATGGGCATTCTTATGAAGATGTAAAAGCTACGAGACGAGACGAACGTCAGCGTAAGCCTTTTATAAAATCTTCATTCGAAAAAAGTATTGTCCGTTTTAGTCTTCAGGAGTTTCAAAGTGGTGATCTTAGAGAAAATAACATGAAGAATTTTTTCATGTATAATACCACTCAATTGATGGCAGAAGCAGATAGCATCTACAAAGACTACAATAATCGTAAAACTGAGTTTGCCAATTACTTTGCTGATAAATACTCGTTTAGAAGAATTAATTCGGATAGCGCAGGCGCATATACGCAGATAGATACTGAAAACTTCATTCAGAGTGTGCCTAAAACCTATCAAAAAAGAGCCATCCAGAATGCTTTGCGAATGGCCCGCGGTAATCGCGAATACCTTATCAATACCATTAATGAATATAAATGGCGCAAAGAATTACATGCCCGACATTATTTAGAATGGCATAAGAAATTTGCATTGAGTGTATCATGCATCATATTATTCTTTATTGGAGCCCCATTGGGCGCTATTATAAGAAAGGGGGGATTAGGAATGCCAGTGGTTGTAAGTGTGGTTATATTCCTCATTTTCCATATTCTAAATATGATGTTCGATAAAATGGGACGCCAGTTAGCTTTAGAACCTTGGTTGGCGATTTGGCTGCCATCTATGATTTTAGCGCCTGCTGGAATATTTCTTACCCAAAGAGCCGCTTCAGATAGTGGTTTAATGAGTGCAGAAGCTTGGAAAAACATCTTTAAGAAAATAACTTCTCGCTTTAAAAAACAGGAAGAATGAGAGTTTTACTTCTGGCCAATAAATTCCCTTATCCAGCTAAAGATGGAAGTTCAATCGCCTTAATGAGAATGATTGACACCCTGTTGGCTCAGGACAACAAAGTGCACCTGTTCGCTTTAAATACGCTGAAACATAAAAAAGATACTCAACTCATTTCTAAGGAATATAAGAATGACCTAGAGGTAACAGCCATTGATATCAACACCAACATTACCGCTTCTAATACCCTATTGAATCTGGCAACTAAACAACCTTTTCATGTATCTCGATTTTATAAAATCGATGTAGAAAAACAGCTGATACAAGTTTTGAAAGAAAAAGAATTCGATGTTGTGCAGTTTGAAGGGATTTTTATGGCTCCTTATTTAGATGCGGTAAAAAAGCACAGCAAAGCAAAAACCGTATTACGACCACACAATGTGGAACACCTCATTTGGAAGCGTTTGATCAAATCTGAAAAGCAAATATTGAAAGGTTTTTACTTGAGTATTCAAACGGAGCGCTTGCGTAAATTTGAAATGGAGTATTCTACCCGATTTGATGCTATTCTGCCTATATCTGCCGAAGATGGAAAATTTTTTAGTCAATTCGGCAAGAGACAACTTTCAATGCCTTGTGCTTTAGAAATGAGCAGTTACCCAGATTTTCCTTCTACTAAAAATAACTTCTTTCATTTCGGGGCTATGGATTGGATGCCAAATGTGAACGGAGTTAAATGGCTCATCAATGAAGTTTGGCCTAAAGTTGTATCAGAAATTGAAGAAGCAAAATTAGTTATAGCCGGAAAGAATATGCCAGAAGACCTTTTGGGTTTAAATGACAAAAGAGTTGAAGTGGTTGGCGAGGTTAATGATTCATCTGAATTTTATAAAGACAACGGAATAATGCTCGTTCCTTTGCTTTCCGGAAGTGGTATCCGAATTAAGAT
>JAOARK010000128.1 GCA_025210575.1 Schleiferiaceae bacterium | reverse complement strand
GCCTTCAGGCATTCGAGTTATTCACAAACCCACCAATGCCGAGGTGAGTCATTGTGGATTAATGGTTTTGGCTGGCAGCAGAGATGAACAGGAAGATGAGCAGGGATTGGCCCACTTTATTGAGCACAGTCTTTTTAAAGGAACCAAAAAACGCAGAGCATTCCATATCCTAAGTCGTTTAGACGAAGTGGGTGGTGAACTCAACGCCTTTACAAGCAAGGAAGAGACTTTTATTTACGGAAGTTTCTTGAACACCTATTACAACCGTGCAATTGATCTGATCTTTGATATCACTTTTCAATCCAAGTTTCCTGCCAAGGAAATTGAAAAAGAAAAAGATGTCATTTTGGACGAGATTCTCACCTATTTAGATTCTCCCTCTGAAGCCATCTTTGATGATTTTGAAGATTTACTCTTTGAAGGCCACACATTAGGCAGAAACATTCTTGGAACCAAGGAAAGTTTAAAACGCTTTGATCGCGATATGATTCTAGGATTCATAGATCGGTTGTATCAACCGGAGAACATGGTGTTCTGTTCGGTAGGTAACATCAGCGAGAAAAAGCTAAGGCGCTCTTTAGAAAAGGCCGACCAGATGGCACAAAGCCGTACCAAGGTTGATGTACGTAACCCTATCAATCTCTACAAACCACAAGCCCTTCGTTTTAAGAAAAGTAATTTCCAGTCCCATGTAATTTTAGGCAACAGGGCATGCAGCATGCATGCGAAAGATTTGGTAGCCTATACCATGCTCAACAATATTTTGGGTGGCCCCGGATTGAACTCGAGATTAAACCTCAACATTAGAGAGAAATATGGCTTTGCCTACAGCTTGGAGTCCTTCTTACAACCCTTTAGCGATACAGGTGTTTTTGGTGTGTATGTAGGCACAGATGAAAACACTTTGAACAAAGCTCAAAAGTTGATCAAGACCGAACTCAAAAAATTGACCCGCGAAAAACTTGGAGTGCTCCAATTAAGCAAAGCCAAAAAACAATTGATCGGTCAGTTGGCGTTGGGTCAGGAAAGTAAGATCAATCAACTGATATCATTGGGCAAAGCCCGGCTGAATTTCGAGACTATTGAAACGCTGGAAGAAGTGCACAAAAAGATTGAAGCCGTTACTGCAGATAAATTAGTGGAGGTAGCCGAAGTTCTGTTTGACCCAAACCAATTGAGCACGTTGATCTATACGCCTGGAGAGTAGATTCGATTCATTCTTAGGCAAAAACTCATTGATAGTTTTAATCAAGAATTGATCATTTTCTCTTTATTTATGGTTGATTAGTTGCAAAAAGTTTAATTAAAACGCTTAGGCTTTAATTTAAATGTAGTAGTACATTAAGAAAGAAACAATGGGCAAATTAGGATGTAAGTGCGGGCACTTTATTGTAGACCAAGCTGATAGTTTAGAATACAAGGGGTACATCTTACCTGACAGTCACTTTGATGATGTTTCGGAAAATTTGACTAAGAACATAGACTCGTTACTCGAAGCAAATAAAAACGGAAAAAGACTGGAGTGGATAAAGGAAAAATTTAAAGTCCCGCCATACCCAACGGATTTAAAGGACTCTTCCATGATTTATGATTTACTAAATGTAATTGACACTACTCAAGATATCTTTGAATGCGAAAACTGTGGAAGAATTGCAATTCAAGTAGGTCAAACCAACGAGTTTAAATTTTTTAAACCAGATTCTAATAACACCAAAGGAATCCTAAGAGGAAAGAAAAAGTAAAATACCTGGTAGAACAAAGGCCAAAAATTATAAACCAAACTAACCGAGACATTTCAAAATTTCACAACCGAAGGGTGTAATGGCTTGAAGAATGATAGATTTCACATTCATTGCCTAAGGCACGGTAAAATCTAATACCCCAACTGAATGTAATAGGTTGGGAAATACTTGTCTATTTAAAGTTGGATCGAAATAGTCATTACTAAAAAACGAATCCCCATTCACCTCTACATAAACTTTTTCACCGGATTGAAAACCAAAAGAAAGAAGCTCCTGTTTAGAAAACTTAATTACAGATGGACTATTATTAGATTGATAAACAGGCGAAAAGTGCTCAAAATTTGTAGGATTTAAATTGCTATCCTTTCCAAATAATACACGCAAATAAACACTTGTGCCAACATTACCTGCAGGATTAGTCTGAGTGGTTAACACCAAAGTATCATTAACCACATTTGCCTGTGAGATTGTTACTTGTGTTGTACTCTTTTGACCAAGAGAAGGATTATTGGTAATGATGGTTTCCTGATTTGAAGTATGGTCAACATCAAAACGTTTGTAAACACCATAATTTGCCTTACTATAAGTCAACGTATAAGTTCCCTTAGGCACTTCCGACAAAGTAAATTTCCCATCTATATCTGTAACAGCAGAAATACTCGGGTTGCTCCCTTCAATGGCCACAGTCATTCCTGAATCACTAACCGCTGTTGGCCCCTAATCATATAAATTAACGCTTCCAATAATATCATACAAAACCGTTGGAGCTGGCGTGTTGTTTTCTTCTTTTTTGCATGCAAAGAGCCCTATTATTACCAAGCTATAAATTCCAAACTTTGTTAAACTCATAGTCAATTTTTCCTTCATGAAAAAATATACAATTTTTATAATCTAGAATATTTCTTAGATCAACAAGCTATGTTATTCTAATATCGTAACGTTAATAAACAAACCTCCTTGCTTTTCCGAGCAAAGCAAAACTTCGTTTTACCACCCAACTTCGATAAACCTGTCTTCCAACTTTGCGTTTGCTCCTTCAGCACATGACGACAGCGAAATCTAAACTATCTTTATTTAACCATTGCTAACATTGAAATATGAACAGCCTATTGACAAAACAACAGGAAAAACTTCGCGGTAAAAAAGTTTCAGATATGACTATTCTTGAAATAACGGCATGGATTGAAGCTTGTGACAAAATGGAAAATTGGGTTAAAGGAAATAAAGCAAGAAGAAGTTGGACTCAATCTCGGCATGAAGCGGAAAACGAATTAATAAAAAGGGAAAAGAAATAAACACCTTGCACAATATGTAAAGCGTTTTCCCTTTTGAATACTAACCATAGACTAACCGTTGAAACATAGAAAATGAATACACTTCTAAAATTCCTTTGGGTCATTGCATTCGGGATTTGCCTTTCACATAAACAGTGTGTTGCGTTTACTGTGTTTTCATCAGATTCTATAACCATTGAGGTCTCTATTAGAAATGGAGCCAACACTCCTCTCAATATCTCAACACCAGTGAACGGGGCCTTCTATATTGGAGAATGGACCAAAGTAAAGACCAACAACCAAGGCCAATTGGAGACTAAAATTCCACTTGACAGCACTGGGTTTTGTCAAATTTGGTTGAACTACCTACCCTGGGTAGGCCGGAGTAATTGTATTCAGCTCTATGTTGAGCCGGGAGAAACCTATCGGGTTTCATTTGAAAAGAATGCTGAATTTGAAACCCTTCGTTTCGCAGGGGACAATGTTCAAGAAAACACTTTATTAAATTCTTTTGATCGATATCGGGTAGACTATTGGGGGAAATCAGAATATCTGAAATCAATCATGGCTCTGCCACACAAAGGGTCTTTTCTGGAGTTTATCTATCAGCTTCAAGAAGATGATCTAGAAGAATTGCACAACTTCCAGCAAAGCCAAAAATCAAAGAACAACACCTTCATTAACCTGTTAAAGGAGGATATCAAATACTACTATGCTCAGTTGTATTATGTTGCGTGGAACGTGATTCAAAATACTTCTGAATCTAGTTCAGTTTCAGGTTCTCTTAACTCAGAAACCTGGGATAATGACCTAAAAAAAATGATGAACAATACGCCAATCGACAATCCCATTGCTTTAGGTTCGTATTGGTACAATGATTATAAAAACACCATTTGGCCCAGGTATTTTGATGATGCGATTGAAAAACTGAGTGAAAGCTCCAGAGACAGTGTGAACAGTCTTGTCTACCAACTCATAACTCAAAATTTCTCTGCGACAGTAATGGAACAACATCTAGCCTACATCATTCGCTCTAATGCCATTAAAAACAAGTTTTCAAAGTCCGTTCAACAACAGTATCTTTACTTTAGAAGAGACTTCCCCGCAAGCCCTTTTCTTCTAGGCCTAAACGAAGAGTTTGAAGGGGTATTAGACACAAAGGCCGAATTGAATATTGCTGTAAACACTATTCAGCAAAGCGACATTTCTGCAATTGACGAGCTCTTCAAGCTGTACCCAAATCAAGTATTGTACATTGACTTATGGGCAAGCTGGTGCGGACCTTGTAAACAAGAATTTGAATCTGTAAACGCAGATTTAGAACACTTTATAGAATCCAACGACATTAAACGGATTTACATCTCTATTGACGATCCTTCAAAGTTGCAAATGTGTCAAGAGATTATTTCTTTTTACAAATTAAAAGGCGATCATTACTTGGCGAATAAAAAGTTGATTCTATCAATGGAACAAAAATTAAATCAAGGCCAATCCATTCCAATTCCGCGCTACCTTATCGTTAATAAAAAAGGAGAAATCGTTTTCGAAAATGCAGCAAGGCCAAGTTTTAAAAGTACATTGACGGATCAATTGAATGAAGCCATGAAACAATAGAAAGATGAAAAAGAGACTTGCACCATACATTATTTATTCATCAATAGTATTCCTCCTTCTTTCATTGGTTTCATATTTACTATCAAAGTATAAAGAAGTAAATACCACAATCCTGTTTAAAGAGTTTGAAATAGGATTTCCTTTAACCTACCTTGAAAGCTACAACAACGGGTTTGAGAGTATCTTTAAATGGAACTACCTCAATTTAATTCTCGCCCTACTTGTAGCTATGCTAACTGGGGCATTATTGGAAATGTTTATGCGAAAAAGAAAAGCGGCTAACATTCAATAAATAAAAAACTTAGCTCAAACTGATATTAAACCACAACTGAATGATCAACTTCAGTCTTTTCACCAAAGATGGCCGTTCTATGATTGACACCCCAATCATGCAAGGCTAAAATCACCTTTTCCAATGTTTTTGAATGTGCCGTAGGTGTATACTGTGTTCGCACCGGAAATCCATTTAACACGGTTCTTGTAATCAAATTGTTTTGTTCCATATCCTTCTATTCCTTGGATAAAACCATGGTGGATAGTTTGTGTATGCTGCGCTCAATTTCCCTAATATGCTTGTTTCCTTCCCATATAGAAATCAAGATCAACAGCTTCCACTTCCCTCCAAT
>JAOARK010000127.1 GCA_025210575.1 Schleiferiaceae bacterium | reverse complement strand
GATCAAGTTATCGAAATAAATTTGGACGAGTTATCTCCACATTTAAATGGGCCATTCACACCAGATTTAGCTACACCTGTGGCAGAAATGAAAGAGAAGGCCGCAGCAAATGATTGGCCTACAGAGATTGAATGGGCCTTAATTGGTTCGTGCACCAATTCCTCATACGAGGATTTGACCCGAGCTGCCTCTATAGTTGAGGATGCCGTTTCTAAAGGAGTGAAACCAAAAGCGATTCTTGGTATCAACCCAGGTTCAGAACAAGTACGATTTACAGCTGAACGTGACGGTTTATTAGACACATTTAACAAGTTCGAAAACACTCGCATTTTCACCAATGCTTGCGGACCGTGTATCGGTCAATGGGCAAGAGCCGGTGCAGAAAAGCAAGAAAAAAATTCCATTGTACATTCCTTTAATAGAAACTTTGCGAAACGCGCGGATGGAAATCCAAATACGCATGCTTTTGTCACCTCACCAGAAATGGTAGCCGCGGTTGCGATTTCAGGTAAACTGGATTTTAACCCCATAAAAGATACACTCACAAACGAATCTGGAGAAGAAGTAAAACTTTCTGAACCCAAAGGGATTGAGCTGCCTACAAAAGGATTTGCCGTTGAAGACAATGGTTACCAGGAACCAGCTGAAGATGGCAGCGGAATTGTAGTTGAAGTAAAGCCGGACTCTCAAAGATTACAATTATTAGAACCATTTGAACATTGGGATGGCAAAAACATTACCGGTGCAAAGCTGCTGATCAAAGCTTTTGGAAAGTGCACTACAGATCACATTTCAATGGCAGGACCTTGGCTAAGGTATAGAGGGCATTTAGACAATATTTCTAACAATTGCCTGATTGGTGCCGTTAATGCTTTCGGAAAAGCCACAAATTCTGTAGTTAATCAAATTTCTGGAGAAAAAGATGAAGTGCCGAAAGTAGCTCGCGCATACAAGGCTGCTGGCGTTCCTACAATTGTGGTTGGGGATCACAACTATGGTGAAGGGTCATCCCGAGAACATGCAGCCATGGAGCCCAGATTCTTAGGTGTAAAGGCGGTTATTGTAAAGTCATTTGCGCGTATCCATGAAACCAATTTGAAGAAGCAAGGAATGTTAGGATTGACTTTTGCTAACGAAAACGACTACGATCTCATTAAAGAAGACGACACTTTTAATTTTATTGATCTCGAAGACTTTGCTCCAGGAAAGCAACTTACATTAGAAGCAGCACATACGGATGGTAGTAAAGACCTTATTAAACTAAACCATACGTATAATGCACAGCAGGTGGAATGGTTTAAGGCCGGTAGCGCCCTCAATTTAATTAAAGCAGAGAATGCTTAAATATATTTCAAATGAATGCTTAATAAGGCCTATTGTTCGCGATAGGCCTTATTTAGTTTTATAATTCATAAGCCCATATATTCGTTTGAGTATTGTGACCTCATTTTATTATGAAAACCAAACTTCTATTCCGTTCTGCAATTATTGGGTTAATCAGCATTTCACTTCTTATAACTTCTTGTGAAAAGCAAAGAACCTCTTTAGATCTTGAAATCTATACAGTTGAGAGTATAACTATGACTGAGGCCACTATTGAAGCCTATGCTGAGGACAATGACCAAAACTATTCTACATATGATTTTGGCTTTTGCTGGAGTCTCTCTCCAAACCCGATCATTCTCGATACATTTCAAATCACATCGTTTGATGCAGGTTTTTTCGATATTAATCTAACTGGGCTTGATTATGACACTACTTATTATGTAAGAGCTTTAGCCTATGACGGAGTTCAAGTAAAATACAGCGACCAAGTAGTTTTTAATACACTTCCTCATCAGGTGGGCCAGCGTTTTGAAAAAGGAATTATTTTCTATGTTGATTCTACAAGGAAACATGGCATGGCGGTAGCCAACTCCTATCATTCAAAACATACTTATGGTTGCCTAAACATGTTTATCCCTCAAGCAGCAGATAGCGCCATTGGAAGTGGGTATTCAAACACTTTAGCCATTGTAAACACCTGCATAGATTTTAGTTCTGCAGCTTTTAACTGCTATCAGTTTTACAATGGTCCGTATAGCGATTGGTATCTTCCCAGCATTCAAGAATTGAAGGAAATTTATAAGGTTCAATCTCAATTAGATCTCAATCCGAACCCATCAGGAGATTGGTATTGGAGTTCGACTCAACTCAGCTTCACCCACGCCTTAGCCATTAATTTTCTAACCGGAGAGATTATTGCCAAACCTAAAGGCGAAGTTGGAAAAGTCCTACCGATTCGAAATTTTTAAAAACTCCGAAATTCATCGTAGTCGAAAAAGAACGAAATACCTTAAATTTAAACTTATAACTAAAGTCCTCTTAACTATGAAAACGATGAAACTTGCCTCTGTTTCGCTCGCACTTCTTTTAGCAATCCCTTTTGTTTCGGCACAAAAAAATCTCGACTTAACGGGGAAAACATTAAATCTACCCATTATAAGTTCTAGTGGAAACAATGGAAATGCCGTGGTTTATAATAAAGACAAGGATCTGTACTATGCCGCTTACGCAGGAAATGCCGCTTATCCTGTCGAGACTTTTAACAGTCAAGGTGCTAACCTTTACCAAGGTAAAACGGGTGCAGATATTCGCGGGTTGTGGTATAACCCAAAAACACAGAACCTTGAAGCGAATGGATACAATGATTTTGGTTTTATAACCATTAAAACCGATTCTAGAGGATATGCTGGAACGGGTACAGAAACCATTTACAAAGGAATGAACCAGCCTAGTGCTCAAGCTTGCGGAAACATTGATCGCAAGGGTGAACAAATTTTATACTATACCAACGGGTCGGTTGTTGGTTATGACAGAGAAACCGGAAAACAAACGGATCTAAAAGTATATCTAGAAACACCTACAAGTTTAGACAACATCAATACAACGGCATTTATTTACACCGGTAAGAAGAAGATGGAAATTGGGTTATTGAACTATGCGCATAAAGAAGTGTATTTCTTTAACTTGAAGAATGGTGAACACACAGCTACCGTTAAGTTGCCAGGAGATGCGGTAACGCATAACATCTTTAGGTTTGCTTTTGCCAATGGTTACATTTTCTTATACGACAAAGAGTCGAGAAGTTGGACAGGTTACCAACTCTTCGATTGATCCATGGAAATGCTACAGATATAAAGGCTCCTTTTTGGAGCCTTTTTCTTTAGGTCTGAGCAAATAATCAGATAATCATTGTGCTTTACTCATTTCTTTGAGCAAATAATAGAATTGCTTACTTCATTTGAACCCAGTCCTTATTTTGCCACCAATTCGCAGAACGAAATCAAAATGAAAAATACCCTTTGGCTCTTTTTTGTGCTAATAATTGGGAGTTGTGTCTCAAATGACAAACCACCAAAAGAAGAGAAGGAGCACACTGAGCAAGTTGATTCAACTCAAATTAAAGATTCGATTGCATCATTCAATAGATTATTAGAAGAAGAAAGATTACGATTAGTCAAAGAAGAAGAAAAGTACTTTTCTAAATTAGAAATTAGAATCTATGACTTTTACAGCATAGAACATCTAGAAGGTCACAAGTTTGGATTTGTCCCGTTAGCTGATGGCGTCAAATGGAGCAATCATCCAGACTCTTCATTTATCGAACCTGAATATTTAGGAAACATTACTCTTAAAAGTAACGAAGACGATCTGTTTCACTACTTAGATGACGAGTACAAAAAAAGGATTCTACAAGGCTCTGGATTTAGTGAAGGAGATAGCCTTTACGTCTACAGTGGAATTAAGGACAGCACCTATGCCTATGCGGTTAACAATCTTCAGTTGGTTGCGTTTTTAAATCCCTATGGAGCATATCAACCCATTGAACAATATGACTACATGTTTGGGTTTAAACTAGATGACCCAGGCTTAAAAGAAATTTGGTATACAGATCCCTTAGTTTATGTTGGGCCAAAAAATCCATTTACAAAGGGAAAAGTAAAACCAATTAAATGGGAACTTGTAGATTCAAGTCTTTTCTCTTTAGAAGTATTAACCACCGAAGATTCTACTCGATTTCATTCTTACGGTGCAGGAAGCACCTATCATCATAAAAATGATGGATTGGAATACATCATGCGCTGTTATGGTGAGGCCCACTACCCTAGTGAAGAAGTATTGGTCATTCGAGATATAGAATCTAAAATAATTATCAAAACACTTCATTATCAAGATTCTGAAGGCTCTTATTTGACCCCATTAAATTACCTACATAAAAGCGATTGGCGTGATGAGTATCAATATGCCGGTCAGCTGTTTAAACACAAATCACCCGTTGTATTCGGTTTTATGGGTATGTCTTTTGGTTGTCCTGCAATTGATGTGTTAGATAGTACCAATACCCGATATTATATCCATTGTGATAATAGGCATTAAAAAATCCCGCTTTCGCGGGATTTACTTTTATTTCAATGCAAATTGTATAGGAACAATATACTTAACACTTACTGTCTTCCCGTCTTTCTTTGCAGGAATGACTTTGGGGAAGTCATCAAATACTGCAAGCGCTGCATCATCCATTAGTTCAGCCAGATGCTGATCTTCATTGGTGTACTCGACCCCCTTAGCAACTCTGGCATTTTTTAGCTCACCTTCTTTGGTGATCACAAATTCTACCATTGTTTTTCCTGTTTTATTGGCCGCAGATGCTTCTTTAGGATATTTGAAATTAGCGACAACCACTTCTGTCAATCCTTGCATAAAGCATTGCATTTGTGCTTGTTTGCTTTCATTCGTTTCACAGCCTGTAAATTGTGGAGGTGTGCTTACTTCTTGCAACGACATTGCTTCAGGTTGTTGAGGCATTGCTTCTGCATTTTTTGTGCAGGCACTTAAATAGATCAATGATCCGATTAACGGAAGTAATGTTAAAAGCTTCCATGTGTTTTTCTTTTGTGTTCTTGTCATCATAATTAGTCTCTTTTTTAAAGTTGGCGCAGAAAAAGAATGAAATTTTACATGCTGAATGGGCATGAGACTAACGTGCAGAAGTGTTTCTGCATACTGATCAAACTCGGCATGTTGCAGCATGCGTTCGTCTACTTCGTACTCGTGTTCGTTTCGTAATGCACGAACATAAAATGGCATAATTGGAAAAAACCATAAAACCGTTTGCACCACCGCGGCTAACAGCACATCCCAACTGTGTTTTAATTGAATGTGCCATTGCTCGTGGGCAACTATAGTTTCCTCTTGTTCTTTTGAGAGATTACTTGGAAGAAAAATACTTCCGAAAAAAGAAAACGGCATAATCACGTCTTGAAAACGGTATACCTTATTTCCTTCATGAATAGCGCGATTCTTAAGTCTGAGAAAAACGATTACCCCATTGAATTGATACATTGCAAACGCTATGAAACCCAATAAATACAAGCCAATAGCTAACAGTTGATTGCTATTACTAACTACTTGTTCAACGTTTTGAAGTTGGACATTAATGGCCGGAAGCAAAATGGCTTCTTGGGGTAAATCTACAGCGGTGCTCCATGAAACTAGAGGTAACGTAAAAGGAACAGTAAGCCCTAACAACAAAAAGATTCTATTCGTTCTGGCCGAAGATCGATTCTTAAAAATCAACATATAACACATCCAAAAAAGGAGTATACCAGCACTCGTTAAAAGCAAATAAGTTGTCATTACTTTTTGTTTTTCTGTTCTTCAATAATTTTCATGATCTCATCTACATCCTCAATTTTCATACCTTCTTTTTTAGCGAAAAAAGAAACCAGGTTACTTAACGATCCTGAAAAGTAACCCTGCATTAAATTGTTGGCCGCAAATGATTTGTATTTGTCTTTCTCAATTTTAGGAAAGTAAAGGTGAGCTCTCCCCTTACTCTCATGACCTACAAAACCCTTCTGTTCCAAAATGCGCACAATGGTACTCACGGTGTTGTAGGCCGGTCTTGGCTCAGGCAGTTGCTCAATAATGCCATGCACGTTGGTTTTCTGCAATTTCCAAATCACTTGCATTACTTGTTCTTCTGCCTTTGTCAATTCTCTCATGCCATTCATGCGGCTAATATAACTAAATATTTAGTTATAACTAATTTCTTAGTTAAAAGTTTAAATGGTTATGCTATTTTTAAAGAAATCAATTATCACCAAACAACTTGAATCAACTATGCTTTTAACCGGTGAGTTAAATGAATTAAAGGGTAAACAAGGACTGCTCAATCTTTTTGGTAAAGTAGATATTTCAAGTCTTGTCTACGTACGTATTTTATACGGTGCAATTCTTTTGTGGGAGGTAAGCCGTTATTTTAAATACGACTGGATCGCTAGATATTGGATCGAACCCACCAATCACTTCACCTATTTTCCATTTGATTTTTTGTCTCCTCTACCCGGCAATGGAATGTATATACTCTTTGCATTTTTAGGAGTGCTTGCTGCATGTATTATGCTGGGCTTGTTTTACAGAGTTAGTATGACATTGTTTTTTCTTCTTTTCACCTATACCTTTCTGTTAGAGCAAGCTCGATACATGAACCACTTCTATTTGGTATGCATCTTTAGCTTTATAATGATCTTTATACCCTGTCACCGTTCTTTTTCATTAGATGCAAAACGTAATAAAAACCTTCGAAGTGAAATTACACCACTATGGTCACTTTGGTTAGTTCGCTTTATGATAGGAATGCCATACTTTTTTGGAGGGGTAGCCAAACTAAATGGCGACTGGTTTAAAGGAGAACCATTAAGATCTTGGTTAGATAACGATTCAAGCATTTTTTTGATTGGAAACTATTTGGAAGAAGAATGGATGATTATGGGTTTATCTTATGGTGGAGTATTACTGGATCTATTCGTTGTACCAGCTCTTCTTTTCAGGAAAACAAGGATTTATGGATTTCTTGCCATTTTAATATTTCACGTTACGAATTCTCAAATTTTCACCATAGGAATGTTCCCATGGTTCATGATAGCCACCACCGCCATCTTCTTTAACCCTGGATGGGTGAGAAAATTCTACAACAATTTTAAAGTTAGGAACCCATGGGTTTTGGAATACGATAAAAAGAAAGTGCAGATTCCTATGACTCTTGATAAGAACCAAAAACAAATCCTGTGGGCCATAGGAATATGGGTTTTTCTGATGTGCACAATTCCATTACGTCATTTCTTTATTCCAAGTAACGCATCATGGACCGAAGAAGGGCACCGCTTTGCCTGGCATATGAAATTGCGAACCAAAAAAGTAAAAGGCCATTTTATTCTCGTGGATAAAGAAACCAACTCTTCTGCTAAAATTGATATGAGCGAGTATTTAGAGAATTGGCAGATCAGAAAAATGATGAAAAGACCCTACATGATTTGGCAGTTCGCTCAAATGGTAGATCAGAAATACCAAAGTTTAGGAAAAGATGTAGAGGTCTATGCAGACATTCGCGCAGGACTAAATGGTAGGCCTAAACAACAATTTATAGACCCAACTATTGATTTAACCAAAGAGAAAAGACCATTATTTCCTGGTGCAAAGTGGATTGTTCCTTTAAATACCCCACTAGAAATTTAGTTGATAATTAATATCGAATACTCGATTGCTTGCACTACAATCAATATCGATTGTAGATTGGCATTATGAAAAATACACTGTTCTATATGCTTTCACTGTGTCTGAGTCTAGTTTTTCTTTCAGGATGCAAGAAAGAATCTGATAGCTCCAGTGTTATAAAAACGCTTCATTACGTTTTCAAAAACGGTGAAATAGCCGAATGTCATTACAACGGTGCTCTTGTTTATTCATGTGCTAAAAATGCTTACGATTCTCCAACCGCTATTTTTGATAAAGATGGAATTGAACTCGCCATTTGTGACTTTGCTTGGGGAACTTCCGATTCGATCTGCTTTGAAATCGATTCTTGCGTGGTGGTTTATAGAACTCATCCAAACAATTGGAACAAGCCAGAAGTGAACAAGTATGGATTATAACAATTACTCTATTACAAGTCTTTCATATTGTCTATGACCATTTGCTTTGAGTTCCAAGATATAAACTCCAGCTTCTAAATCTTCCACGCTCAACGAGGTCGTTGATTCTTCGGACTTATGAATTAAAATTTGACGGCCATCAATTGAAATGATTCTTAATGTAAAACCATTTTTCAACATGGTTTCTATATTCACTTTTGAATCTGCCGGATTTGGAAATACCGCATATTCAAATCCTTCCGGTTCAGTTACAGACAACGGATCTACAACACCTTTAAAAACTGATATGTTATC
>JAOARK010000126.1 GCA_025210575.1 Schleiferiaceae bacterium | reverse complement strand
TGATTCAAATTAAAAAAGGGGTGAGCTTGTTTATACCTTGTAACCTCAACTGGTCATTCATAGCTCATTCTAATGTTCAATCTCTTATTTTTTAATCGACACAAAAATGGTTACTTCGAAAAAGGCATGCCTAGAGACAATCGAATTCTCTTTATCGATCGTATCAAGGTTATTTCCGAAAATTGACTAATGTTTATCAGTTTTTATTTACTTGCCTATCTAATAAAAACACCTCTCAAATGAAAAGAATCTTACTCGCCCTGACATTGTGTTCTTCGCTTCTAGCTTATTCGCAAACACAGGTTACCTTCTACACCAACTTCGGAAATTTTGAAGCACAATTACATGACTCCGTTATGCCAATAACAGCTGGAAACTTTAAAAGCCTTGTAGATTCTGCTTTCTACGATAGCGTGATTTTCCACCGAATTATTTCAAGTTTTGTAATTCAAGGTGGTGACCCCACAGGTACTGGCTATGGAGGACCTGGTTATACCATTCCAGATGAGTTTGTGACAGGTATCTCGAATGTTAAGAAGACCCTTTCTATGGCCAATGCTGGTCCCAACACCGGTGGAAGCCAGTTCTTTATCAACCTAAAGAACAATACGTTTTTAGATTTTGATAAATCTCCCTTTTCTTCGGCCCACCCCGTTTTTGGGTTTGTTACCACAGGCTGGTCTGTGGTAGAGGCAATAGAGTTAACTCCAGTCGATGGAAACGATCGTCCAATCTCTCCTGTAATAATGGATAGCGTTAGAGTAACGGGTTCTGTTCTTTCTCAAGAAGAAATTGAAGCCAATCTATACACCACCCAAGTATATCCCAATCCTGCAACAGCAGAAAGCATTTTAGATTTTTATACACATACCCCTGAAACAATAGTAATTACTGCTATAGACGCAAACGGTAGAATAGTACATAAATCGACTTTGGAAAGTAATGCCGGAAAAAACAAAATTGCATTAAGAGATTTTGGCTTATTCAATTGGCAAGCAGGAATTTATACTCTTTCGTTAAAAAGCAAAACGAACATTCAAAACGTTAAAGTGAATGTTATACGGTAGCGTCTAAATTCTTACTTTGAAAGAAACTCTTTCTTAGATAAAACATATCCACTGGGCGACCAGTTATAAAAAAGGGCATAGTTTATTAGGCCCTTTTTTTGTTCTGATAATGAATATTGAGTTTTTAAGACAAACCCATTTGAACTCGGTTCTATCGATTTAATGGGAACAGCAATTTGATCTTCTTTACTGCTTTTTCTTCTTTCGCTTCGGGTGTTCAAATCTATTTGACTATAATAAATCTCTTGACCTTTTAATTGGAAAATAATCATCTGTTCGGTTACCTGATCAACCAACTCATTGTCTACATACTTAGATTTTAACCTCCCCATTTCTAACCAAAATGTGGTTTGGTTCTGTGCTTTGTGCACTTTAGCATAGCCGCCTGGTAAATAATTTGAGCCACTTGGGAAGAGCGTATAAATCTTGAACTTCTTCTTTACCAATGATCTTGCTAATAAATAATAGCTGCGCAACTTTGAGCTATCGTCTTGAACCAAGAGAATTTGAACAGAATCTGAGACCCAGGTTTTCACCATACTCCATTGCCTATTTTGAAGAAGCTTTTCTACTTTCTTCGTTTTCAGTTCTGTTTGAACCTCTAATTCAATAAATGGAAAAGTGTTAGGTTCACTCTGTGAAAACATGGCATTTAATGCCATTGCAAAGAGAATACACAGAGTCCACTTCATTTATTCTGTTGGGTTCATCATTTTACCCATAAATAAAACACTTTGAGTCGCATCATCTACAATAAAAAACAAAAATGGTCTATCTGCCCTAAAAATTATTGGCTTCGGCTTGCTTGGACTTAAACTCTCCGTTGTCATGACAACTGCTGTCGCGGCCGCAGCTTCGGTACCCTCTTCATTTACTTCAACAAACGCCTGATGTATTACCGCATCAATCCATAGACTTTCACTTTTAAGCATTCCAGAAAAATCTGCCGTTTCAGAAAAACTTTGCGGCATGCCCTTAGCAATAAGATATTCTCCCAAGAGTTCCTTGTACTCCAATTTAAATTTGGGTAAATAAACTTGAACGTTGCTCTTACCGTACATTCTAAGGTTGGTGAGAAAGTCTTTCTCCAAGTCCTCTTGTATTTTACCGATTTCTATTTGTTCTTTAGGTAATACCACAACCATACTCTGCTTGTCGCCTTTATATGGTAAACGTATGCATTGATAATCTGATGTTTGGTAGTAATTGAATGCTCCTTCTTGATACATAAGATCAACCGTTGATTTCTTACCGTTGGCTAAGTGAAATTTCTGCTTTTTGGTGTCTTTCTTTTCAAACTCATATTTCCAATTTGCTTTAAAATAAACAGCATTGGTCAATATTAATCGAGTATCTGGTGAGATTGTCCCTGGTGGAAGCAAGTCTCGAATTTTGCCTTTCGTTTGTTGCTCTACCCATTTGTTTATTCTAGCTTCATTCGCACCAAATACTATAGGTGCGTTGTACAGATCGCTGTTAATACTTAAAAATTGTTTTTCAAAATTTGGTGAGCCAAAGCCCCATAATTTGTTTGCCAAATTCCATTCCACCTGGCTCATATTATTGCTTAGCTCTTGCTGATATTCACCATAAGCACTATGAAACCCTAGATCTCCATGATTAAAATGCATTACTTTATTAAATTCTTCTGCAGTAGAATTTTTCGCTCCTGCGTAAGTCATTGCCATGGCCGTAGAAATACTAAAAGGCGATATAAATACATTCTTATCTTCCATAGACCTCAAGTAATCGAAAGCAAAACTTGTATTGCCGTTTACGATGTTTTGTATTGTGGTCTGCCCATTACCATGGACAACAACTCCTATAGTTAATGCTAATAGTATCCCTTTGAGTCTCATAACTTTTTTAATTTCTATAATCTTAGAAGAAGCAAGAAGAATGCCACTTGGTTTCACACTAAGAGACCCGAACACAATACTATTGACATTTACTTGTTTATTTAAAGTGCGAAAGCCCTTTGTTCAATTGAATTAGGTAGAGTATTTTTCGCCAACTTTAATACTAGAAATTTAACAACATGTTCATCATGAAAAGACCAATATTCACAGCTTTAACCATTCTCTTTTCAATGTCATTATTTGCTCAAGAAAAGATTGATGTTGGTATCAACTTTAATTACGGAATCCCATTAGGAAACCAATATTTTGGAACTTCAACAGCAGAGACCAATCCAAGTATGTATTTAGGAAATGGAACGGGTGGAAGCATAGAAGGTAACTATTGGTTTAGTGAGCGTTTTTCTGCCGGATTGGAAGCAGGTTACTTAATGTTTGCTGAATATGATAATGTGATTGATGAACAAATAGTTAAATCATCGGCAAGTGCAGTTCCAATTGTAGCCAAAGCAACAGTATACCTTTCTAGCGGAAGAGTAAAACCTTATCTCGAGTTAGGTGCTGGTTATATGTTGATGAACCACAAACAGACCGCTGCTATTGACTTAGGTACAGAGGTAATCACTCAGGAGTTGACTTGGGATCAAAGTGGACCAGTTATTTCTCCACGTTTCGGATTTCAATTTGTGATCTCTAAAATGATCGCGATCAACTTGAATGGCCAATACAATTATGCTTTCAATAAAATTGATGGTACGCATAGTTTTACACTTAAGACCACAGGTTTAGATGATGTAACAATGGATGTAGAAAATGCATTAAGCGATGCTACCCAGTTTGTTACTGTTAACCTGGGAGTGAAGATTGCTTTGTTCGATTACTTTGATGTATTCTAATCATAAACTTACTTATATAAAAAAGCCCCGTTTACTCGGGGCTTTTTTTATTCATATGGTTTGTATACCTCAAACTCCTGAAGTTCGCCATTTTCAAAAGTGATCTTAAATTCCATTGGATTACAGCATACTTCGCAGTCCTCAACATATTCATGTTGACCAGAAGTTGGGTCTAATAAAACCGACACTTCTTGAAAACAATAAAGACAACTAAAAAAGTACTCTTGCTGTTCCATTTTATTTCATGCTTTGCAAAAGACTTAATATCTCTTTTTGCATTGTAATGCCTTTGTCTTTGTTATACAATTGCTGAATCACTTTAGAAGACTCCTGATAAGGAACACCTTCTTTTCTCATTCTTAAGAACTCCTCTTGTATAAACTGAGGTCTGGGACCCCAATCAAATAACACCTGGTTTGATTCATTGTAAGCAATTAGTTTTGGGATAGATCGACTGCCATTCGTCAGAAACTGATCCATCAACTCAAGGTTTTCATCTCTTAATTTTATCTCAAATGAGATTAGTGGATTTACTTCAGCCATCTTAGAAATAAAAGGCAATGCATGAGCAGCATCACCACACCAGGCTTCAGTAAGAACCACCCAATTTTGGGGCTCAGTAATTCTATTTAATTCTTCAACCACTTCTGGTATAAGCGCTCCCTTTTTCTCCCAACGCTCCATGCGCTTTACATTCATTTGCGTGTAATGCAGCATAGATTCAGAGTGATTTTCTCCAGTGGTTTTTCCTTGGCTCAAAAGAGCTCCTATAGACGCTATAAATGATTTCATAATTTTCTTTTCTTGTGTCTATGTGACGAGACAAAGATTAGAGAATTACATTTTCAATAAACGTGGGTTTTACCAAAAATCGAATGTTAACGAATAGCCATTGGCCACCGTATGATTCACTTGAACAGTACGCACCTGATCCCAATACCCTGGGCGGTCGAAAGAATACAACTGCTCGGTGTCAATAAAAGTGGTGACGGTATCTTTAGATTGTAATCTGAATTGAAGATAAGTTCCACCCTTAATAGGTATATCTATAATTTTTTGAAAAGACTGATTCACGGCTATTTCAACATCTCTTTGTTCAAGCCCGTCTCGTCTATTTATAATCAGCACAACAGTGTCGTTAGTCGGTCCAGATACATAGCTCATATTGAATTTCATTTCGGAAACTCCAGGATCGATCTTGCAACCCGCCATTTGCTTTTGACCATTGTAACAGGTTTCTGCCATATACCCTACCTGGTTATCCGCATCGTTACCGCATTCGTCTTTGATGCGTTGCCATGCTTCTTGCATAAAATTAGGGTTGCAACCCTGACCGTCAATTTTGGCAAACATATGTTCAATGGCAGCTCTACAATCTTCGCAATCTTCTGAAGTATTACATCCTGAAAACGAAAAAACGAATGCAATAAAAATGAGTAATCTATTCATTATTAGGGAGTTTACTCAAAGCTAGCAAATTCATGAACCAAAAAAAAGGCCCGCAATATGCAGGCCTAAACAATCTAAACTAAAAACTACTAACCTATGTTCATAGGAACTTCCATCAATAATATTCTGGAGGCTTTTGCACTCTTTATTTCTATGGACGCTTTATTCCAAACTCCAAAGCCATCTCTAGGATTGAGGATATTCTTTTCAATTTCAACTTGACCCTCGAGCAAGAACACATAAATTCCATTTTGTTCGCTGTGAACTGTATAACTCAAAGTCTTACCGGGATCTACTTCGCTCATTGAAAACCATGCATTTTGATGCACCCAAACCCCTTGATCTGTTTTATTAGGTGAAAGGACTTGATAGAACTCATTCTTTGTTTTCACTGAATTTATTGGCATCTGATCATAGCGCGGCTGAACATCTCTTTTATTTGGAAATACCCAGATTTGTAAGAACTCTACATTCTGATCTTTGTTCTTGTTATACTCACTATGATATACACCCGTTCCTGCGCTCATTACTTGAATGTCACCTTCTTTAATTACCGCAGTATTTCCCATGCTGTCTTTATGCTCTAAATCGCCCTTCAGGGGAATGGAAATAATCTCCATATTATCGTGTGGATGTGTCCCAAACCCCATTCCTGGAGAAACCTTATCATCATTCAAAACACGAAGAACTCCAAAATTCATACGCTCAGGATTGTAATAATTAGCAAAACTGAAACTATGATGTGAATCAAGCCAACCATGATTGGCATGACCTCTAGTGCTAGCCCGGTGCAACACTGTGTTGGTTGTTTTCATCTCGTTATTCGGTATATGATTAAACCCTACTTGTTTCATCATCTTGTCATAATCAGAATGCTTTAAACGAACGTTCTTTGCTCTTAATCCTGCAGTGGCACCTACCACAGCCGCTGCACCTAAACCGGTTTTCTTGATAAAGTCTTTTCTGTTCATGACAAAATGTTTTGAACAAATTTAATGTATATACATTTATTGTGCAAACATTGTTTGTTTGTAAAAAAAGCCCCACTTGACCAAAGCAGGGCTCTTGCTATAACTTTTCTTGATTTATTCCGGCTCTACATAAGTCAAAGGAGTTTCTGTTTCATCCTCTGCGCCATGCGATAAAGCTTTCAACTTCTTCACTAAAAAGAACAATAAAACACCGATTACAGCACAAGCAATTGCTATAACACTAAAAACATACATCTCACCTGCTGAGTCTGCCGTTTCACCTAAAATTCCAGCCGCTTTGTTACCTAAGCCTACAATGGCAAAGTAAGCACCCATCATAAAGCTAGCGTATTTAGCAGGAGCCAGTTTTGTAATGTAAGAGAGTGATATTGGCGAAATGCACAACTCTGCAACGACATGTAAGAAGTAGGATAAAAACAACCAATGCATGGAAGATTTTCCAATTGCACTTAGCGAAGCTTCATATACCGCTCCCATTAAAAGCAAGAAGCTCACACTCATAATGATCATACCTACAGCGTACTTAAAAATAGCGGACGATTCTTTCCCTCTTTTACTCCACTTGAGCCACAGCCATGCCATGGGACCACCAATTAACACAACATAAAAAGCGTGGAGAGACTGAAAATAACTAGTCGGTATTTCCCAGCCAAAAATGACTCTATCAACACTGTCTCTAGCATAAAGGTTCATCAATCCCCCTGCTTGCTCGTATGCAGCCCAAAACACAATAACGATTAGAAAGGACAAAAGAAGGACTATTATTCGGTCTTTCTCAACTTTGGTTAAAGGCTGATCTACTAAATGCGCATCTGTTTTTGAATGTTTTAATAAGTCACCAACACCATCCAAATGCTTTCTAAAACCAATGTATACCAGTTGACCTACGATCATTCCAAATCCTGCTAAAGAAAAGCCTAAATGCCAACCAATATTTTCTGCCACTGTACCCACGGCTATAGGGGCTACCAGCGCGCCAATGTTTATCCCGATATAAAAAATTGTAAATCCCGCATCGCGTTTAGAATCTCCTTTTCTATACAAACCACCCACCATAGTACTAATGTTGGGTTTTAACAAACCAACTCCACAGACCAGTAGAACCAATCCTGTGTAGAAGAAAGCAAGCCCTTCTATGGCCAAAGAGAACTGTCCGAGGATTATAAATATCCCACCGATGAGCACAGATTTCTTCTGCCCCAACCATCGATCTGCAGCGACACCACCAAAAATACCCATGAAATAAACCATCATGCCGTACCAGCCATACAACGCCAGCGCCTCTTGATTGGTCCATCCAAATCCCGGGTTATCTCCTGCGGTTTGCTCGGTTAGGTAGAGCACCAATATGGCACGCATACCATAAAAGGAAAAACGCTCCCATAGCTCTGTAAAGAATAATACAAAAAGGCCCTTTGGGTGGCCGAAAATGGTTGATCGAGACTGTGGTTGATCGAGAATTTCTTGTTGCATGTGGTTAGATTTAAGCAAAACCTGCCTAGTGAGGCAGGTTAATTTTTTATTTAGACTGATCCAACTTCTTCACCATCGTTAAAATCGTGGCAATACCAACGGTTTCATCGGTTTCGGCATAAATGTCTACCATGAATTTTACGATGCCCTTAGCGATGTCATCTTCACTGCGTTTTTCCTGGTCTATTTTTTCCTTAACGGTGAACTTCACGCCAATGGTCATGCCTGGGTAAACAGGCTTCGTAAAGCGACATTCATCAATACCGTAGTTCAATAGAACTGGCCCTTTTCGTGGGTCTACAAACATACCTGCAGCTTTACTCAAGATGTAATAGCCGTGGGCTACTTTGCCTTCAAAAATGGTTCCCTCCAGACTGGTAGCGTCTACGTGCGCGTAGAAGTTATCTCCACTTACTTGTGCGAAGCTTGCAATGTCTGCATCGGTAACCGTATGTCTATGTGTGTAATCCGTATCGCCCTCTTTCACCTCTTCAAAATGCTGACGGAAAACATGTGGGTTCGGTTCAGGACGTGCTGCTCCAGG
>JAOARK010000125.1 GCA_025210575.1 Schleiferiaceae bacterium | reverse complement strand
TACTTACCTATCAACGGGAAATTATTGGTTAGGTTAATACCAATTATGTGAAATTCTGGCAATACTGCAAAAGGAAGAAGTACGCTGAAAATCAGAATGAAAACATAGCTACGAGTAGCAAATTGTCTTGGGTATGGAAAGTTCTTAATGCGCTCAGATTTGCCTTGTAGGGTAAATAATTCTTCTAAAATATTTTCTAATTCAAGAAATGAAAATTCCCAGATTAAGCCCTCTTCATGTAAATACTTTAAATCTGCACTTTGTTGAAAGAGAACAGCCGCGGCTTTATTGGTCTTGCTTAGTACATATGTTTTCTCTTCCTCACTAACAAGTCCTGTTAACTCTTCTTCAAGTGGGGTGTTTTTTTCAGGGATATTCAACATATGTGCCCACTCTGTGTTTGTCTTGTCTTTATCAAAATCTTCCCAGGGTTTGGGGGTGCGCATCGAATAACGTAAAGCGGCCATCCAGGCAATATGCCTGTGCACCAGCCTGGTTTTAATGGTATTTAATTCTTCTTCTGAAATAGGGTTCTTTGCATGTTTGTTTGAAACCATGTCTTTTGTTTTCATTCCCCATGTTCTTGATGTATTGACTATTCCTCCCCAGATTTTGCGGGCTTCCCAAATTCTTCCATAAGAAGCATTATTTCTAAAACCAACAATGAAGGCTACTGCCGTACCGATTACAGCTAATGGCGCCCAAGGTATTCTCAAAAAATAAAATCCAAGTAATTCGTAAAATATACCAACAACAAGTGCATAGACCATAAAACGTAGCGTGGCCATGCGGGTCCATAAGAACATTTCTTTATTGGAATACTTCGATTTCGTTAGCATAATAGAGGAATTAAAAGATGCTCTAAAATAGAAAAGCTAACTTATTTCTAAAGATATGTTAGTTGACTATCGAGGGTGATTATCCGTGTCAGAAGACATCTTAACCCCTAACTTCTTTGAAGTGCTGATTTTGAGTTCGTTGCTGATGCTTCTAATTTGATTTACAGTAACTATTCGAACATCATTGAAATTTGGAGAAGTCAGGTCAAAGTCTAGGGCATAGACAATTGTTTTTTCAATAACATCTCTCAAAAGATCCTCTGTAACTAGATCATTTGCAGGGTCGTTGTACATAAATGCAAACTGACGCTTACCATCTACAAAAAAGTGCTTCTCGCGATTTACAAACAAACGTCCAACCAAATGCCCCATGTCATTCACTCTGTTGTAACGCAGAGAGTCAGCAAGAAAATTGTACATGCTGATCAAACCAAAATAACCGTTTAGAGGCTCGTTCTTGATGTATGAGTTTTGGTGGGTGAAATGGCTTTTATCGAATGTAAATGCATTGGTGTGCATATGAAAAATGAGGGCATCTCCAGAAAACCGAATCTCCGCTTCATATTCGCCAGCATCAATAAACTCAACAATTACCTGTTTGTCTATTTGGCAAATGTTGTCATTCAGTTCTTTGGCAATGGTTTTAAGGAGTTTTTTAAACTCCATAAAAACCTCTTTTGTTTGCCTAAACACCAATTGCTTGGTGCTCGATTTTCCAGCTAATAAGCCTAGTATTTCGGGGTTACATCCTGTATTTTTAGACACTTAATATGCTTTAGCAAACAGCACACGCTGTTTGGAAGGTTGGCCTGAAAATACGCATTTTCCTTCTTCTTGAGGATTGTTAAATGGTATGCAACGAATGGTAGCCTTTGTTTCCTCCTTTATACGTTCTTCTGTTTCTGCTGTGCCATCCCAATGCGCATAGATAAAGCCAGGTTTGTTTTCTAAAACATCCTTAAACTCTTCCCAACTATCAACACTGCGCGTGTTTTCTTCGGCAAAAGCCTGAGACTTAGTTAAAAGATTGATTTGAATCTGTTCAAGTAGATTCTCTACTTTTTTAGCAACATCGGTTTGCTGTAAAAATTCCTTTTCTAATGTATCTCTTCTCGCCACTTCAACGGTTCCTTTTTCAAGGTCCTTTGGTCCAATGGCTATTCTTACCGGCACTCCTTTCAATTCGTATTCATTGAATTTCCAGCCTGGTTTGTGCGTATCTCTATTGTCAAATTTCACTGAGATTCCTTTGGCACGCATTTCTGCTACCATTTTATTAGCAACCTCAGAGATTTGAGCCAATTGTTCTTCCCCTTTATAAATAGGAACAATAACAACCTGAATAGGAGCCAAATTTGGAGGCAGAACCAATCCATTGTCATCAGAATGTGTCATGATCAATGCTCCCATTAATCGAGTGGAAACACCCCAACTTGTGGCCCATACATGTTCTTGTTTACCTTCTTTAGTTTGAAATTTCACATCAAAAGCTTCAGCGAAATTTTGACCTAAGAAATGTGAAGTTCCCATTTGAAGTGCTTTACCATCTTGCATTAATCCCTCAATACAAAGGGTGTCTTCAGCGCCAGCAAATCTTTCACTTTCTGTTTTATGTCCCATAACCGTAGGTATAGCCAAAACATTCTTAGCAAACTCTTCATAAACTCTCACCATTTGGTCAGTTTCAGCCTGAGCTTCAGCTTTTGTAGCGTGAGCTGTATGCCCCTCTTGCCATAAGAACTCTGCAGTTCTTAGGAATAAGCGAGTACGCATTTCCCAACGAACTACGTTGGCCCATTGGTTCACCAAGATGGGTAGGTCTCTATAGCTCTGTATCCACCCTTTGTAAGTATTCCAAATTATTGCTTCACTGGTAGGTCT
>JAOARK010000124.1 GCA_025210575.1 Schleiferiaceae bacterium | reverse complement strand
CTGCTTGATACTTTTGGTGAGGAATATAGAGCGTATCAATCCAAGACAAAAAAGATGTTTCCCTATTTATGGTAATGTTTATTGCGCACACAGATAATTATCAATTAAATAAAAGAAAATGAAAAGAGGAATAGTTGGTATTCTATTTACACTAATGACAATGTCATTAGTAGCACAAGAAAAATATATAGAGAAACGTGAGGAGATGATTAAACTGTCTGAGCAAGTAGTGGAAGACTTTATGAAAAATGATGCACCTTCTGGTTTTGATAAGCTGTTGCCCTATTGGCCCCTTCCAGAAAATGAAATTCTTTCCTTAGAAGAAAAAACGGTCAAATACCTGAATATCATTAAAGATCGTTTTGGTGATCCTTATGGCTTTGTAAAAGTTAAAACAGAAAAAATCGGTGATTTTGCTATCCGCGATACGTATATGGTTCAGTATGATTTCAATGCTATTCGCGTCATTTTCACATACTACAAAAATCCAAAAGGATGGATTGTAAACGCCTTTAAATGGGATGACACTTTTAAAGAAGAGTTTGTAATAGTTGAAGAATAGGGCTCTATTGCAATCTAAAGTTAATAGGCACGGTATAGGTCATTCTTACCGGCTCCTGATACAACGTGGCGGGTGTCATTTTAGGAAGTTTAGTCACTACGCGTAAACCTTCAATATTCAACGCATCGTATTTTCCTCGCTCAATTTTTAAGTTGTCTATAGAGCCATCCTTTTCAATAACAAAGGATACATAGATCTTATCGGTCCATCCATTTTCCACTGCTGCTACCGGATAACTAAAGTTTTTAGCAATGCTCTGCATAATAGACATGTTAAAGCACCTGAATTGGGCCTCGTCCGTTTTTTCATTTTCGCAACCTTCAGCCAATGGTCTTTGCTCTACAGAGGTGATGTTCATCAATTCATCTTTCTCCGCTTCAGCTGTAGCTTCGGGTTGGTCTTCTGCAATTACAAATTCAACAGGATTATCCGGGTCATCTGTTTTTTTGATCTCCCGAATAGAGAACTTACTCCAATCTAAATTCTGTGCTGCGAGTTCGTAATATTTTCTTGTTCGCCATGAATAGGTTGAATAATCTGAGAGAAAATTGGCCACCGCTAGATTATAATTCTGAGTAGAGTCTAGGTTTAACGAATCCGTATTCATCGCATTCCAGTGAAACGCAGCGGTGAGATAGTCTTTTTGAGAAAAGAATTGTTGCCCCATTTCAAGTCGTTTTTCGTCTGATGATTTAGTGTAGGCGACAAAAGTATATGTGCCCTTTATGCCCGTTGGTTTCTTACCCTTTTTGGCTCCATGGTTGAAAGTTGTTTTGTCAAATTCTTGAATAAGATGCTTTAAGAGATTCCCACTTTTAGTTGCACGGATGGGTTTAAGGTAGGTGGTGTTTCCGTTTTCATCTATAAAATACTCAAGAGACACCAAGCCGTCTAAAGAAAGGAAGTTAGATGAGCTATTTGTAAAATGTTTTAATTGTTTTTCTGTGAAGTAGCGAAATACTGCTTTAGTAAAAGTCAGTGTTTGCTCCTTTTTCCCATAGTTGGGAACGTCTGGAAAAGATGTTGCGCCATTGAATGTTGGGTAATCTGGATTCTTGCTATGGAAAACAGCAGAAATCTGAATCTGTTCATTCGCTTTACTTTTTGGAAAGTTTATGGTCAACAGCTTTTTCTTTAACCATTGAATATGGTTCAAGACCATGCCAGACTCCAATCGAATGTCGGTTAAATCACCATAGGGGTTTATGGTCGCCTTAAAGGCGATGGAATCAAAAACAGGTAAAGTTGCGCTTTGTTCATAAGTAGCAATCAGCTCGTTTATTACGTCTGAAGCATTTTGTTCATTACTTAAGGTATTTAGATCTTTAGGAATTACAGAGGTTTGAGCATAGACATAATGCATAAAACCCAAAAGGGCAGCAATCAATAGGTGTTTCATATTGGAAAAGTGTGTTTAAACAGCAACGGCACCTTTTATGTGCGGGTGTGCTTCGTAATTAATCAGTTCAAAGTCTTCGTATTTAAAACTGAAGATGTCTTTTACTTCTGGATTGATCTTTAATGTTGGCTTCTTGAATGGAGTTCTGGTCATTTGCTCGTTTACCTGATCAAAGTGATTACTGTAAATATGCGCATCGCCCAAGGTGTGAACGAAATCCCCTAACCCTAAGTCACATACTTGCGCGATCATCATGGTGAGGATGGCGTAACTAGCAATATTAAAAGGTACACCTAAGAAGATGTCTGCACTTCGTTGATACAACTGACAACTTAATTTACCATCGGCCACATAGAACTGAAAGAATGCGTGGCATGGTGGTAAAGCCATTTGATCGATCTGTCCAACATTCCAAGCACTAACAATTATTCGTCTAGAATTAGGGTTCGATTTTAATTGCTCAATTACCTGTTTAATTTGATCAATGTGCTCACCACTTGGAGTTGGCCAATTGCGCCACTGATACCCATAAACGGGTCCAAGGTTGCCCCACTTCTCAGCGAAAGCTTTAT
>JAOARK010000123.1 GCA_025210575.1 Schleiferiaceae bacterium | reverse complement strand
TTGTCTAATGCTTTAGAGCTATACTTGGAGCGCTATGCTGAACCTAACATTGCTGGTTTAAGCAAAATTGGGGATGTAAAGGATATTTTAGAAAGCTTTTATCATTCGTATTTGGTGCCTAATGAAAAACATCCACCCGGATGCTTTATTGTGCATGTGGCAACAGAGATGGCAGATCATAATCCAGAGATAAAGAGTTATCTAGAGCGCTATCTAAACAAAATAGAAAAAGCTATTGCCATGCTACTTGAGAATAATTCATTCAATCACGAAGATGCAAAGCTCGCGCGGAAGTTTACTACCTTATTTTGCTACATAATGGTTTTTTGTGTTATCCGTAGTCCTGAAGAACAATCTAGAGTACTAAAGAATGAAATGAACCTAATTCTGAATAAAACATACAGCAATGCCGAGAAAGCTTAATTACACCTATGACGAATTAGTTGAAAAAGCACGCACTATTTTTTGGGTGCATGGGTATAAAAATGTTTCCCCAGAAGAATTGGCTCAGCACTTAGAAGTTAGTGCCTCTACCATTCGGAATAAGTTTACGAAAGAGATGCTATTTATGGACACGGTAAAAAGCTATATGAGTGATTTGTCAGACCCGTTTTTAGATGCGCTAAGAGGTGCAGAGAACGGAATAGAAGATCTGCGCAAATTCTTTTACATGGTGGTTGAAGCTTTGCTCACCAAACAGTTTCCACGTAGTTGCTACATGATGAACACCGTTATGGAAATGCGCACCGAAGAAGAAAAGGTAGCAGAACTCTATAATCGGTATATTGTTAATATGCAAGATGCCTATAAAACGGCTTTGAAGCGAGCAGTAGCCATGGGTGAAATATCAAGAACAGATAAACTAGATGAATATGCCGAACACATTTCGGGATTGATCTTTAGTTTAAGCGTACTCTATAAAGTGAAAAGTGAAGAAGAGCTCAAACACATAGTTGATGATCAGTTGTCGTTGATGGAATAAAGTAAGGGGGCTAAGCCCTCTTTTTTGTTTCTGAACGCTTTTTTTTTATGAGCTCTTGGCTCGATTTACGTTTGTCATGTAATTATTCAACAACTAAAAACAAATAGATCATGACTACAGTAAACGTAACAAAGACAATCAACGTATCAGCAACAGAAGCATGGAACAACCTTTCTTCTTTCAAAGGAATCGAGCAGTATTCTCCAATAGCAAGTTCTGTTACTGAAGGAGAAGGGGAAGGCATGAAAAGAACATGCACCATGCCTGATGGGGCAAATATTTTTGAGGTGCTTACAAAGAAGGATTCCGCAACTAAAGAAATGCAATACATCATTACAGAAGGACCATTTCCTTTTACTGACTATGTAAGTACAGTTAAGATATCAGGAGATGACAATAGCGCAACAATAAACTGGAGCTGTGAGTTTAATGCGGCTGAAGAAAATCAAAAACCCATGCAAGAACTTTTGGGTGGTTTTTACAATGTAATTATAGAAGGATTAGAGTCTCACATCAACAATACGGTTGAAGCCTAACCACTTTCATCCATAAGAAAAGAACACTAGTGTTCAAGCCCTTGCAGGTAGTAACTTGTAAGGGCTTTTTTATTTGGGAGTATCGGTCTTGTCAAGCTCTTGGTTTGATAGTCTAAAGGTATATAGTTTTTAAGCTCAGCAATGAGCCGGCAAGACATGATACGGACTTCTTAGTAGAAAGTTGTCGGAAAAGTCTCTCAATCAATAAATTAGAATAAATCAGGCTTTTTTTCTAGGCATCATTTTTGTAATTTTTACAGCCCTTTTAACGTCAACTGCTTTGTTACCGTTTTAATAAATGGTCAAACAACAAAAACAAAACATATGAGTACTGTAACGTATAATTCACCAGCACCAATTGAAAAAGAAATAATTGGAGGTCTAAATTTTCCAGTAGAAGATATATTAAAATCCCAAAAAGAAAAAGAGAACAGAGCCAGAAAGCTTGCCATGGCTTTGAGATTAGGGAACCTCGAGAGACATAAAGTTTGGATTGATTTTCAAGACTCCAAAGGGATGCATAGGGTCTACACTACAATTTGGAGTTTAACAGAAAAGTTTGCCATCCTAAAATCTAACAGAAGAATACCGATAAGCAGAATATTGGACGTTAGAATTTTCTAATAAAAGACCTTCTCAAAGTGTCTTGATGAATTTCAATTCTCAGAATAATTAAACTGGCTATTGGACTGAGCAATTTAGGTAGTTGTTTATTTGTTCTGCCCATATGCTGTTCAGAATCCCGTTTGGGTGTCCTTCACCTTTTACAATCAGTTCTTCACGTAAAGGAATAGTGCAATCAAGGGCTTTTATGCCATTATTTTCAAAAAAAGACAAGTAACCCTGTTTTTTGACGTCCGAGCAGTTTAGGATTGCAACAAGAAAATCCGATTCATACTTAGCACAAAGATTATTCATTTCCAAAATAGCTTTTTGTGTCACTTGTTCTTTTTCATCCAATTTCATTCCAGACTTTATTTTTTGAATGGTTCGGTCAAGCATTTTCATTAAAACCAAGCTATGTGTAAGCGGAAGATTGGAATATTCTTCTGGCTGGTGGCGATTTAATTCATTGTTCTCATCAATTGAAAGATATGGTACGCTTACATGTCCTCTTTTTGAATATTGCTTTAAAATACTCAACCATTCAGCTGAAGCAACGTTTCTTGTTTCATGATGTTCTATAAACCCATATACAACAAGATTTGTGTTAACCAGTTCAGGTAGTTTTTCTTCAAGTGTCAATAAAGATTGATAAGTGCCATAACCTCCTGTGCCATAGTTAATGACTTGATTATTGGGCATGAAATTTTGTAAACCCCATGAATAGGTTTCCTCGTCACTTATGGCCCAGCCTTGGGTAAATGACCCGCCAACAGTTATCACCTTCTGAACCGTATCTTCTATGGTTTTCTGATTTGAAGAAGTAACTCTTCGCTCATCATCTAAAAAAGTCATTGTTATGTCTTTCCCTGAAGGATGATAGGGTGGAAAGGTATAAGCTCCAGGTTTGTTTTTCCAGCCACGAGTTTGATCTACATCATACATCAATGGTTCATTTGAGTACACCAACTTCTTTTGAGGTGAAAACCCAAACACCCTCAAAGAAAGTTCAACAACCCCCAAACACGCAAATAAAACGATTGTTAGTGCAGTAATTTTTATGACAAGAATTCTTTTCATTTTGGGCTTTAATATGCTGTTTATAAACAGACTGTAAATGCTGTTTAGTTTTCTATACTACGCTTCAGAAGTTTGCGGTAATTTGATAAATAAAATTGTAGAATTACAAAAAGGATTTTTTGACTATAGCTTATGCTAAAACGCTAAAGAAAATTTAACTAGGATGAAAAATTACCGCTTCTCGTTCGCCCTACTTACTTCATTGTTTTTTATGTGGGGGCTCATTACTGTTTTGGTCGATTCATTAATTCCACGCCTTCGTGAAATTTTCGAATTAAGCTATTTCGAAGCGGGTTTGGTGCAATTTGCATTTTTTATTGCTTACGCATTAGTGTCTATCCCCGCAGGAACTTTGCTTCATAGAATAGGCTATAAAAGAGGGATAATCACTGGATTAGGGATAATGGGTTTAGGATGTTTGTTATTCATTCCTGCAGCATCATTTCGAATTTTTCCATTATTTCTAGCCGGGTATTTTATTCTTGCTTCGGGCATGACAATTTTACAAGTGGCAGCTAATCCATTTGTTACTGTTTTAGGCGATGAAAAAGGAGCTTCAAGT
>JAOARK010000122.1 GCA_025210575.1 Schleiferiaceae bacterium | reverse complement strand
GCCTATAGAAGTGGAAAAGGCGCAAGGAGCTTATTTGCATACCACTGACGGAAGAAAAATATTGGATGCGGTTGCCTCTTGGTGGGTGAATCCGCATGGGCATAGCAACCCATACATAGCCAAAAAAGTGTACGAGCAAATGCTCGAATTGGAGCATGTGATATTTGCTGGATTTACACATGAACCTGCCGTGCTTCTCGGTGAGCGCCTTTTGGCTGCGACCCAAACTGGACATAGCCGTGTATTTTATGCAGACAATGGCTCTACTGCCGTTGAGGTGGCCCTAAAAATGGCATTACAGTATTATCATAATCAAGGAGAAAAAAAGGTGAAATTCATCGCTTTTAATGACGCATTTCATGGAGATACCTTTGGGGCTATGGCTGTAAGTGGTGAAGGTGTGTTTACGCATGCTTTCGCAGATATGCTCATTTCCATTGACCGAATTCCTGTTCCAACTCCTGGTAAAGAACAAGAAAGTTTAAATGCCCTTCAATCGATCTTGGAGAAAGGGGAAACGGCTGCTTTCATTTTCGAACCTTTGATTCAAGGAGCTGCGGGAATGATCATGTATGAAGCAGATGTATTAGACAAGATGATTGCACTCTGTAAAGCAAATAATGTATTGACCATTGCCGATGAAGTAATGACTGGATTCGGGCGTACAGGTAAAATGTTCGCTACACATTATTTAGAGAATCAACCAGATATCGCATGTTATTCTAAGTGTTTAACAGGAGGAGCATTACCTATGTCTGCAACAACGGCAAGCGATGAGATCTTTCAAGCTTTTTGGGCCGATGATAAAATGAAGACGTTAATGCATGGGCATAGCTTTACAGCAAATCCTGTGGGTTGTGCGGCTGCTTTGGCCAGTTTAGATCTAACAGAATCCGAAGAAACACATCAGCAATGGGTCATGATTTCTGAGAAGCATAAAGCCTTCATCGAAGAAATGAAAGTGCATCCAAGAATTGAAAAGGCGAGAACATTAGGTACAATAATGGCCATTGAAATAAAGACTGAGGAACAGACAGGGTACTTAAATAACCTGAGAGATAAGCTTTATGATTATTTCTTAGAGCGAGATATTTTGTTGCGTCCATTGGGGAATATCGTTTATATCTTGCCTCCGTATTGTATTTCTGAAGAGGACTTAGATCGAACCTACGAAGTGATTAAATCAGCATTGCGCGATATTCAATGAGTACCGTTTTTATAAAAAATTGGGGAAGTATCTCTCCCTTAGGGAGATCTAAGCAAGAAGTAATTGAATCCTATAAGAATCCACATCATTTTTTAAGCCAAAAGAATGATTGGCAAGGGGCTGTTCCTATCTCTACTCAACTGCTTGCAGAAGAACTAAACCTAAATGGAGCAATAGATGCTGAGAAATTAGATCGATCTGTTTTGCTCTCCCTTCTGGCATCAGGAAGCGCTATGAAAAATGAAATTATAGCACTCTCAGAATTTGGCGTAAATATTGGTTCAAGCAGAGGAGCAACAGAACTATTTGAAAACAGTGTTCGTGCTTTTGACGCAGAAGGTAAAATTTCACCTCTAACCTCACCAGTTACGACATTAGGGAATTTGAGTAGTTGGGTAGCACAACACATTGGTGCGAAAGGGATTCGCTTTTCTCAGTCTGTAACTTGCAGTACGGGATTACAGTCCGTTTTAAACGGAATTGCCTATATGAAATCGGGGATGACGAACGGCTTTTTAGCTGGGGCAACTGAGGCACCATTAACCGATTTTACTATAGGTCAAATGAAGGCCTTGAAGATTTATACCTCTGGAAGGGAGACTCAATTTCCCAATCAAGGATTGAATCCTGATAAAGACAAGAATACTTTTGTTTTAGGAGAAGGTGCTGCATCTTTTCAATTGTCTCAAAAAGAGGGTGACTTCAAGATTATAGGTTGGGGATTTGGCAATGAGCAAATTAAAAATGCAACGCACATTTCTCTTAAAGGAGAAGCAATGCAACGAGCCATGCAAATGGCATTGAAGAATGCTGGCATCAAAACAGTAGATGTGGTTGTTTGTCATGCGCCTGGGACTTTGGCTGGAGATCTGGCTGAAATAGGAGCAATTGACGCAGTTTTTGACAAGCGACCCGCACTGACAGGAAACAAATGGAAGATTGGTCATTCATTGGCGGCCTCAGGTTGTTTAAGTCTAGAAATGGCTTTATTGATGTTGGAAGAACAATCTTTCTTCTCGGTGCCATTCCTAAAGGAAAATAGCCCAAATAAATTGGAAACAATTATGGTAAATGCTGCAGGTTTTGGAGGGAATTCTGCTAGCCTAATAATTCAAAAAACTTAAAGATTATACCGCATATTTGCGAACTATACTAAAAGCGTTATGGAGAATACAAATCGCTCATATACAAGAGAAGAAATACTAGAAATATATAACCGCCCTTTACTCGAATTGGTATTTGAGGCGGCTCAAGTGCACCATCAATACCACAACCCAAGAGAGGTGCAGGTGAGTACATTAATTTCAATAAAAACGGGGGGATGTCCAGAGGATTGTGGGTATTGTCCACAAGCAGCTCGTTACCATACAGATATCGAAAAAAACGATTTGATGTCTGTACAACAGGTGAAAGCTCAAGCCTTGCGCGCCAAGGAATCAGGTTCATCTAGAATATGTATGGGTGCTGCATGGCGCGATGTAAAAGAGGGGCCAGAATTCGAGCAGGTTTTGGACATGGTACGTACCGTGAATAAACTAGATATGGAAGTGTGCTGTACCCTAGGTATGGTTACCGAAAATCAGGCAAAACGTTTGGCCGAAGCGGGCTTATATGCCTATAACCACAACCTGGATTCAGGAGAGGATTATTACGAAGAGATCATTTCTACAAGAGGATACGAAGATCGTTTAAAGACCTTAGATAATGTTCGCAAATCGAGCTTGACGGTTTGTTCTGGCGGTATTATTGGAATGGGAGAAAATGCTGAAGATAGAGCGGACATGTTGGTTGCATTATCTCAATTAGATCCACAACCAGAATCGGTGCCAATTAATGCATTAGTGGCAGTAGAAGGAACACCACTGGAAGATCAAAAACCAGTACCCGTTTGGGATATGATAAGAATGGTGGCAACAACAAGAATTGTGCTGCCCGAAACTACAGTAAGACTTTCAGCAGGAAGAACAG
>JAOARK010000121.1 GCA_025210575.1 Schleiferiaceae bacterium | reverse complement strand
GAATTAATGATGCCGAACTAGATGAGTGGGGATATATCTATGCTACGATACCAAGCAACACAGATAAAAAAGTGCCTACCATCTGTTTTTGTTCACACATGGATACCTCTCCAGAAAGCTCTGGCAAAGATGTTAAACCCATCATTCATGAGAATTACGATGGGTCTATCATTAAGCTTCCTATTGGAGGTATAGAAATTGACCCAGAAGCACATCCAGATCTAAAGGCTCAAATCGGAAATGACATTGTAACTGCTAGTGGGGATACCTTGCTTGGAGCAGATAACAAAGCCGGTGTGGCTGAAATTATGGACATGGCAAATTACCTATTAACTCATCCTGAAGTAAAGCATGGCGATATACGCATCTTATTCACCCCTGATGAAGAAATTGGCCGAGGTGCAGATAAGGTAGATATTAAAAAACTAAATGCGGAATTCGGGTATACCGTAGATGGTGAAACTCTTGGCTCTATAGAAGATGAGACTTTTAGTGCTGATGGCGTTGTTGTGAAGATTCAGGGTGTAAATACACATCCTGGTTTTGCTAAAAACAAAATGGAAAATGCTGTGAAGATTGCTTCAGACTTTCTTGCCGCCCTACCCAAAGACACTTGGAGTCCAGAAACAACGGGAGATAATGAAGGTTTTGTGCATCCCTATGTGTTGAAAGCTGGAGCTGAGGAAGCGGAGATCACTTTTATCATTCGTTCTTTTGTGGATACCGATTTAGCGGAATATGAAAGAAAATTGGAGATCTATTTGAAGGAAGTGATGAAAAACTATCCAAACTCAACTTATGAATTCAAGGTGAGCGAGCAATACCGCAACATGAAGAATGTATTGGATCAACGTCCTGAAATTGTGAGCTATGCAGAAGAAGCAATTGCCAGAGCTGGTCTAGTAGTCAAGAAAGGAAGTATTCGTGGTGGAACAGATGGAAGCAAACTGAGTTTTATGGGATTACCATGTCCAAACGTTTTCGCTGGCGAACACGCTTTTCATTCTAAAAAAGAATGGGTAAGCGTTCAAGACATGCATCGAGCGGTTGATACGCTTGTAAATATTGTTAGCATTTGGGAAGAAAGAAGTTAGTATATCTATCAGAAAACAAAAAAACCCGCTGTATAGCGGGTTTTAATTTCTTTATTTAACGACTAATCGATGGACTTCTTTGTATCCATCTAAATCTAAATGAACCAAATAAACTCCTTTACTTAAATTATCTAAAGGCAAAGTCAATTCACCATGATCAACATGACCAAGAGAAAGGTTATTCACTTCTTTACCACCCAGATCTAAAATACTCACTTTAACTTCTTCAAAATTGCCATCAACATAAAGTTTAGCAAAATGTGAAGCTGGATTTGGATAAAGTTTAACTCTTACATCTGGACCGATTAAATTCTCTCCTATAGAAATAGGACCCGCACCAACATATCCATTTGCAATTGCCTCAGAGATGGTTACGGTGCTTCCGTTATCTACCTCTCCATTTGGTTTCAACAAGATTCCTATTACGTGCATCTTAGAGGTATCCCAAGATGGGTCCATAACAAAACTAAAATGTACCGTATGTGTATCACCTGAAGCTACAGAAGTTGGGAAACTGTTAGGCTGACCGTTGAAGCCAGGAGCTATAGAACGCGCCACGTGGTTATATGGCATTTGAGATGCAGGAACACTTGAAGGAAGGTTCGCCCAGTTTACACCGTTAGGATCAATTAGATCTCCCTGTGCACCACCTGCATAGTAGTTCGTTTGACTCCATCCTGAGCCTGTTCCAGTAACATCATCTTCTGTTAGCACACAAGCCACTTTCCAGTTTTGATTCGCTGCATCTTGAAAAGCTGCCGAAATTGAAACTTCAAATGCACCTGTAGTTGGATTGTATCGAGCACCATTGGTCATAACTGCAGTTGGAGGAACCAATAAACTTTGAGTTACAGGACCAAAAATACCTGAAGGATCCATTGCAGAGCCTCTGTCTACAAGTGCACTTGGATAGCCACTTATTAATGCACCTATTCCATTATCGTATGCGGTATGTACCATTGGGTCACCGTTATGAACAGCAATTCCAGCAGCAAAACCTTTGTAATCTCTTGCCAGGTACTCCATGGCTACAGTACCTCTTGGGCACCAACCACACCAAGAACCAGTACCTTCTTCTACAACAACAACCTTTCCTGGTTCTGGGTTAAACACATTGATGTAAACAGTCTTATCATCATCATTAGGGTCATCATCTCCACCTGGGCCGTTTACGTTAGAAACCGTAGCTAAAAATGAAGTATCAGCATTGCTAATGGTAAATCCACTTGGAAGACTTACATCATGTGTACCTAAAGAAGGAATGTTAACCCCTGTAACACTTTGAGAAACCTGAGTACCGTTGTAGTCAACAGTAATATCAAATGAAGTAATAGCGGTTGTACCTAAATTACGAACGGTAACACTTGGAGTTACATCAGTTCCATTAATAGGGTTAGGATTTACATCTATACGATAAACACCAGCATTTTTAGTAGGTAAAGTATAAGGAACATGGTTGTAGTAAACATCATCAACCCAATATCTAGATAAGTTGTTGTTACCGTAATTATTGATTGGGTATAGATTTAACGAGGCCAATCTGTTGTCCGTCATTTGGAATACCCCAATAGAAACATTGTCTATAAAAACCTCCCAGCTGTTTACATTTAAGTTAGCAACCAACTTAAAATCAAACCAGGTTCCTGGAGAAAATTTCCCTTCGTAGAAAGCTGTTTGATCGTCATAGATGAGCATCATACTGTCTTCATTAAAACTTGCGTTTAATGCCCATGATTGACCAATGGTTTGGTCTGCTTGAAAATTGAAATAGGCACCTCTTCCCGTTTCTATATATAAAGCCTGTTCAAAAGTCAGTGTTCCAGTATTGTGCTCGGCACCAAATTCAAGAACTACATCTTGAGGACCACCGTTACTGCTCGTAGAATTAAAATAAAGAGAATGGTTTGGACTGTTAGATTTCTGGGAATTGACTTGTGCATCTTCTGTTCCACCGGTGTTTCCACTCCATGTTGTCCATTGGGCATCTTTTACAGCGATGTAATCTCCAACCTGAAGTGCATCAAAGTTTTGGGTATACTGAGAAAATCCCAAAACCGGCAAAGCCAATAATCCTAGGCTTAGTAGTTTATTCTTCATATGTTTTTGTGAATTAATTATTGATTTCAAACCTAAGAAAACGTACGGATTTGAAAAATGAGATAGAGCCTTTGAAATGGAACTGCTTTTTATCCTTAATTAGCAACACTAAGCACGTGAATAGAATATCTTATTACATAACTCTATTAATACTTAGTTCCTGGCAACTTAACGGGCAGGTAACTTTAAATCCGTGCATTAGCAATACAGATTTCACCATTGTTATTTTGGGATCGAGTACAGCCGCTGGAACCGGAGCTTCTATTCCTGATAGCGCTTGGGTTAATCGATATAGGAACTCTCTTCAAAAGATCAACCCCAATAATCAAGTAATAAATTTAGGTGTAGGTGGATTTACCACTTATAAGATCATGCCCGACAGTTTTGCGACTCCCCCTAATAGGCCAGTTGTAAACTTCAGTAAGAATATAGATGAAGCTTTGACCTATAACCCAGATGCCATATTAGTCAACTTACCATCTAATGATAAACAATGGCCAAAGCACGAGCAGCTCAATAATTTTGACACCCTTTTCAAGTACAGTAATAACCACAATGTTCCCATTTTTATTTTCACCACTCAGCCCATTGTTTCAACCAGTTTTGCTCAATATCAAAGAGATGTGGCAGACTCCATCCTGTTAAAATTTGGATCAAATGCCATCAACGTTTTCGATCCTTTAAAAGACACCAACAATATCATACAACCCCAATACGCAGCTGACGGGGTTCATTTAAATGACAAGGGGCATGGCGTTCTTCATGATGTTGTTTTCCAATTTGACCTTCTATATAAAATCTACCAACCTGCTACTGGAATAGATGCGGGCATTCATTCTATAATTTCTTCTACAACAGTTTGCACAGATGTAAATGCACAAATAGGTGTCGTTGTATTTAACCTAGCGGATACTATTGTTCCTGGAGCTTCAGTTGATCTTCATGTGAATGGTAATCTTTATCAAATACCCCTGAATCAAGGATTAGGAAGTTGTCAATCAGATACACTTTACCAAACAGTGAATTTAGGTATGGATACTACCTATACCATTTCAGCTTCTTTACAAATTCCAGGAGACAGTGTTTTAGAAAATAATCAAGATTCATTAATACTGAATTTAACTCGAACTCCTATTCTTAATCACATTACGGATACCCTTTGCTTAGGTACTCTAACTCACTTTGACTCTCTTCAAGTTTTCGGTGACACCGTTCTGTATTATATAAACGATACGGTAAACATTCCTTTAGATTCAATTCCTGCTTTCATGTTATCTAAAGACACCAGCATCTACGCTCAAGGTGTAAGCGGAGACTTAGTCTTTAAAAATATATTGACGACCCAAGAAGATGGAAACATCAATTTCAATGGCAATATGTTCGATCTATTTGTGAAATCAGATATTACTCTCGATAGTATTCAGATTAAGCCAAACAGCATTGGTTCGATACCCGTGAATGTGTATATAAAAACAGGAAGCTATAAGGGACATGAGCAAACTGCGTCTTCCTGGACTTTATGGACCACAGACACAATTCAAAATGTAGCTTCAGGTAATTTTTGTTCTATAGATCTCAATGGATTTTCATTAAACAGTGGCGATACAATTGGGTTTTATGTGCATATGGCCAATAGTGGAAATTCATTGAACTATCAAAGCGGCAGTCAACCCAAAGTAGTGAGTACTTCAGAAATAGATTTTCTCTCTGGCTCTGGAATTTCCTACAACTTTGGCAACATCTATCACCCTCGTTATATCACCGCTAAATTCCAT
>JAOARK010000120.1 GCA_025210575.1 Schleiferiaceae bacterium | reverse complement strand
TAGTCATAAGGTTGTGAGCTACGCCTATATAGAAGGGGAAAATGTAAGATCTGACAAAGTAGCCCACTTCATTAAATATAAACAAGCCGCAAAATTCAAGACCATTCTTTTTGGCAGGATGTTTCCGAAAAAGAATGCGAACTGCAGGCAATGCAACATGGAGGAAAAGGAGAAAGTCTTTTCTCTCATGGAGTCTTACTACAAGGATTACAGCTTTGCTCATTTTGAATACATATTGCTCGGTAACGACTATTGGGTATTAGAAAAAGATGGGGAAATTTTAGCTGGGATCCAGGTTCACCCACAGCACTGGAAATTTGTTTCTATTCCTGGAGTTTCAGGAAAATTCATTCATAAAGTGTTACCCTTTGTTCCTATTGCCAATCGTCTCTTTAATGCTAAAAACCATAAGTTCTTATGTTTTGAAGGCCATTATTGCAAACCAGGACATGAAAGGGATCTTTTGGATTTAATGGAGCATTGCTTAGCACATTTCAATCGCACTTCAGGTATGATGTGGTTTGATGTGCGCAGCCCATTATTTAAAAAACTAGACGCGTTAAATCGCTTTGGATTGATTGATAAAATACAAGGGAAACATAGCGCCCATGTGTATGCTAAACTTCATAATATCACTGATGAGAAATGGGCGGAATACACCGACAAGCCTTTTTACATAGCGGCTTATGATTGCGTGTAGAGTTGGAATAAGGCAGATGTCTGAGTTTCGCGCTTCAAACTTCGCGATCACCTCAATCTTACTTTCAAACTAAAGTTTACCCCGATAGACCATGGCACCATATAGATAGGGTGATCACTACCAAATATGCTATTGTTGAAATACAAGAAAGTGGGCTCAACGCCTAAAGCCAGTTGTTTGGTGAGGTAATAGTTTACACCGATCTTAAAGTTCAGTGTCATCAAATTCTTGTTGTATTCCAAGTTCTTAAGATCTACCGGACGTAAAGTTTGATAATCTATCGTTGTACCTTGAGCATTCAAGAAACGCAAATAACTTGTGCCTCCCTCAACAACCATTCTTAACCTTCTGTTTAACCATGGCTGATAGGAAATAACCAAAGGCACCTGCAAATAGTTGAAGGTATTTAGTATCCCTTGATTAACATAAGTTCCTTCCGGTGCTGGCTCATAGCCAATAATATTTCCTGTTTCCGGATCAACAACAGGATCTTCAGTAATCTCAAAATTATAAGCTCCCGTTATTTTAGTTTGGATGTAATACAATCCACTCCCTACAAAAACATCTTTACCTACTTTATATTTAACATCTGCACCAATGTTAATGGCCACTCCTCCTTTTTCTGATTGATCTACAATAGTGAGATAATCTTTGTGCACCTTGTTGTAATTGGCACCCAAAACACTCAGATCTCTAAAAGTGTAATTAGGATACATACTTAACGTAACCGAAAGTTTGTCGTCTTCGAATAGACCCTCTGGCAATATCAATTCTTCAGAATTTCGCATTTGTACCCTTAGGGATCCTTCAGGATAATCTAACAGCGGTTTTTTAGGAATATCACTTTCCTTGAAAGTGCTAAATCCATCTAAAGTTGTTTCATTTACCTCCCAGTTTGCAGCCACTTTTTGTGCGTTATTCTGATTTGCATTTACAGTTCCGTTTGTGTCTCGCAAAGAAACCTCGGCCGAGGATTGAACTGCTACTGCTTCACCAGAATAGCTCAGTTTAGGTGTGGTAACTTCTGTTTCGGTTTTGGGCTGTTTTTCGAAGGCAGCCGTGTTTGTTTTCTCTTCTTTCGCATTTACCAAATCCTTATTCGCAGCAAAGGATTCTTGTTCTAAAGTATTTTCAGTTTTGTTTTCAATGAACTCATTTGCTTTTTCTCTTGGCGTATAAATGGGTAGTTCCTTTTCTTCCAGCATGGGTAAATAATTCCACGAAAGTGAACCTACCAGCATTAGTGCCAAAATACTTGTGAACCAAACTAGACCACGTTTTTGATATCCGGTTTTTCTCTTGGCATCAAAATCATCCCAACTCGCCACTTCTGGTGTTGGCAAATCGTCCATGGCATTATTGAGCCACTCGTCCATATTATGTTGCCACTTCTCCTTACTCATGTTTATCGGCTTTACCCACTCTTTTCAACAACATTTTGCGCGCTTTCGCTAACTGGCTCTTCGAGGTTCCTTCTGTAACACCTAGCTCAGCGGCAATTTCTTTATGCGAATACCCATCTAAGGCATACATACTTAACACCGTTCGATATCCAGCTGGCAGTTCCAGAATGGCTTCGAGCACATCTTTTGCACTTTGTGTTTTCACTTCTTCTAACATCTCCGCAGGATCCTTTGCATCGTCTATAACTCCGTATTCTACTTTGTCAAAAGAGGTCAACTGCTTTCTGGCTTCTGCCTTGCAATAGCTAATACTATGATTGGCCATTACTCGTGTTATCCATGTTTTTAGTTTCGCTTCTGCTCTAAATGTCTTTAGATGCGTAAACACTTTCACAAATCCATCATGCATTAAATCGTTAGCCAAGTCTCTGTCTCCGCAATAGCGCAAACAGATGTAATACATATTCTTAGCATACAATTCATACAAATACTTCTGGGCTTTTTTATTTCCCGAGGCACATTGCTGTGCCAGCTCGAAGTCATCCGTATAGTCCACCGATTGATCATTAAAAATCAACCCCTGTGCCCTTTGTATAGCTAAGGTATTTTTAGGCAAAAAACTCAACGCGATGTGTTTACATTAATAAGACAAGACATAAAATAAAGGTTGCCTGCTTAGGTTGAAAAGTTTAGACGTAAAAGCATGAATTCATTAAAAACTTGCTTTGCGATTCTCTAAATTGCCTGCACAAATTAGAGAGGATTCTTCGCAATATGCTTCAAATCAACAATCTTTCAATTGCTTTTCGTCCGTCTTCAGCCGCAGTGGTTAAAAACCTCAGTTTCTCTTTACATCACGCAAAAACATTGGCTATCGTTGGAGAATCAGGTTCCGGTAAGTCTGTTACTAGCTTGGCGCTGATGGGTTTACTGGCCAGCAATGCTGAAAGACAAAATGGAGAAATTCTCGTAGATGGAAAGAATGTTTTTGATTTTGACAGCGAACAATGGTTGCGCTATCGAGGTAAGAAAGTAGCGATGATTTTTCAAGAACCTATGACCGCATTAAACCCCAGTATGCGTTGTGGAGAACAATGTATGGAAGGTTTGCTTTTACATGATAAACTGACGAAAAGCGAAGCAAAAAAAGAAGTGCTTCGCTTGTTTGAACAAGTTAAGTTACCCGATCCGGAAGGCGCTTTTGCTGCTTATCCACATCAACTTTCAGGTGGCCAACGACAACGCGTTATGATTGCCATGGCCATCAGTTGCAAACCTCAACTTTTAATTGCCGATGAGCCCACTACCGCCTTAGACGTTACAGTGCAAAAAGAAATTTTAGACTTACTACAAGAGCTGCAGCGCGAAACGGGCATGGCCATGTTGTTCATCTCGCACGATCTAGGGGTTGTTAAGCATTTAGCTGATGACATTCTGGTGATGTTTAGAGGTGAGGTGAT
>JAOARK010000119.1 GCA_025210575.1 Schleiferiaceae bacterium | reverse complement strand
TATTGGCTACTGCGTTGTAAAAGGTCAATGTTTGAAGTGGAGTGAGAGAAACGCTATACCCAAAGGCCATCCAAGGGAGTGTTAATCCGTTCCATCCTCTGTCTTCTGGTGTTGGGATAATAGGACTGCCTTCTCCTTTAATCTCTAAGCCTAGCTTTTTGTGTAACCCGATTTTATAGAGTTGATCTACAAAATCTTCTGGGTTGTCCTTGTAATGAGGATAAACAGCTTTTACTATTCCAGTATTTGAAGATTTTCGAAAGGCTTCAGCAATGGCGATCTTTCCGTATCCACCTTTGCGGCCATACTTCACGTTACTATCTTTTACCTTCTTTCCATAGATGGTGTAAATGCCGTCTTTGGTGTCTACAATGTCTGCGGTATCTACGTAACCATCTTCCATAGCTACCATCAGCGATGCAAGCTTGAAAGTTGAACCAGGTTCTGTGGATTCCCAAACTGCATAATTTCTTATTTCGCGATACGCACCACTTTCTGTTAAACCTAAGTTAGCTATAGCCTTGATCTTACCTGTTGCTACCTCCATTACAATTACACAACCATGGTCAGCTTCGAAATGCTCAAGGGTTTTCAGTAGTTCATCATGTGCTACATCCTGAATGCGCGTATCAATAGTGGTAGTGATATCATACCCGTTTTTTGGTTCTTTTTCGTAACCACTTTCTATAGGTTTCCACTGACCTTTAGTGATCTTCTGTTTCCATTGTTGTCCATTTTCACCTTCTAAATAGCTGCTGTAGGCTCCTTCAATTCCAGCTTGATTGGTTTGTTTGTCATAGCCTATAGTGCGTTGTGCAATTTGATCTAAAGGCATTTTCCTAAAGTTCCTTCTTTCGTAGATAAGTCCGCCTCGGTATTTGCCCAGATTGAAAATGGGTAACTGCTTTATGGCCTGTAATTCTGAAAAGGTTACTTTTCTTTGCAGGTTGATGTATCTGTCGCCCTTATCTCTATTAGATTGAATGTGATTTTTCCATTCTAGCGCATTGCGTGATGGAAGGTATTTGGCGAGTCCAGCGCATAGTTCGTCAATGCCCTCGTTAAAAGCTTCATCACTTGGTGAGGTGGGATCCATGCTTAAATCGTAAATGGGCATAGAGGTGGCCAAAAGTTTTTTGTCAGCGCTAAAGATGTTGCCACGTTCAGCTTCTATCTCAACCTTCTTTATGGCATGATTTTCTGCTTGAGCACGCAAAGTTGGACCTTCAAACAGTGTGGTTTTAAAGAGGTGATACAAAATCAAAGTTGCCACCACCAAAACCGCAATAAGCAGGTGCACAATTCTATTGTCGCTATTTTGAATGGACTTACTCAACTTTTAAGACTATTTTTTGTGGGGGTTCCTCACAAGACTGAAGACCAAGGCTTTTTCCTTTTTCTAGAACTTGGCTCTCCATTCCTAACTGCATGAGTTTTGATTTCGATTCTAGATACTCGGCTTCTAATTCTTTGAGGTCGTTTTTTAAGGTAGAGATCTCCAGAACTTTTTCGTCTACACTATGACCAGCGCGAATAGAAAGAACAGCCAGAAGAGTGAGAAAGAGTACAAACCAAAAAGAGCGTCCTTGAAAGAATCGATCTTGCAAGTAGTTTTTAGTACTGTTTGCTATGTTTTTTACACTCTTCATTTTTTCTCTGCTATTCTCAGTTTAGCGCTTGTTGCTCTTGAATTTCTTGCGTTTTCTTCGGCTGATGCCAAAACAGGCTTTTTAGTGATGACTTTAAGGGGGGATATTTTATTTCCGTAGAAGTCCTTTTCTGCCTTGCCTTCAAAGTTTCCATCTCTGAAATAGTTCTTGACCAATCGATCTTCTAAGGAGTGGTAAGACATAATCACCATTCTCCCTCCGGGTTTCAAGATTTCTGTGCCCGACTCTAGAAACTCTTCTAATACCTTTAGCTCTTCGTTCACCTCTATTCTTAGTGCCTGATAGACTTTAGCTAAAAACTGATGTCCTTTATGCTTGGGGATAAACCTTTCTAAACAGTCGTTGAGGTCTGAAGTTGTTTCCAATTCATTCTCCTCTCTGAATTTCACAATGGCATGTGCTATTGCATGTGCATTCTTTAATTCACCATAGAGTCTGAAAATGTGGGTGAGCTCTAGAACATCGGCCTCGGCTAATATGTCTTTGGCTGTGCGATCTTTTCGCGTATTCATGCGCATGTCTAGAGGGCCATCAAACCGAAGGCTAAATCCACGGCTTCCTTCATCAAATTGATGTGAGGATACACCTAAATCAGCAAGAATTCCGTCAACTTCTTTTATTCCATACAGTCGAAGGAATCGCTTGATATGTCTGAAATTTTCAGGAATAAATGTGAAACGTGAGTCTTCCCAAGTGTTTTCCTTAGCGTCAGGATCTTGGTCGAACGAGCAAAGTTTGCCTTCTGGGCCCAAAAGATTGAAAATGGCTTTAGAATGACCACCTCCACCAAAGGTTACATCTACATACGTGCCGGATGGCGAGATGTTTAATCCCTCTAAGCATTCATGTAAAAGGACAGGCTCATGATACATCTTCTGGATTGTTTAAACCGCCCATAACATCTTCAGCTAATTGCCCAAAATCGGTTTCCGGATTGTTGAGCGTTTCTTCATAGGTTTCCTGATCCCAGATTTCGATCATGTTTACTGAACTGCTCATCACAATGGTGCTTTGAAGCCCAGCAAAGTTCTTGAGGTCTTTAGGGATTAATATTCGTCCAGAGCCATCTACTTCTTGAAGTTTTACTCCAGCCGTAAATAGGCGGATGAAATCATTGTTCTTTTTTACGAAACGGTTAAGTGTATTCACCTTTGCCATCACTGCATTCCATTCATCTATGGGGTAGAGTTCAATGCACTTATTAAACACGCTTCTTTTAAGAACAAATCCCTTATCTAAAACGGTAGCTAGTTGCTTTTTTAGGGCAGACGGAAGCAGCACACGCCCTTTGGCGTCCGGTTTGCATTCGTATTCTCCTATCAAATTCAGCATGTTAGCTCTCGTTAGTCTTTGAGTCAAAGATAGAAAGTTGCCCCCACTTTCTACCACATATTACCACATTGTTAATAACTTTTCCCACTTTGAAATATTGTAGACGGTAATTATTTCTTGAAAGCCTTGTAAATACTGGGGTTTTGAGAAGTGGATGAAAAGTGGGAGAGGGTGGGAGGGGAATGTGCTACTTTAGCCGCATAGAATTTGCAGTATGGAAATCAAGCAAGCTGAATTTGTCTTAAGCGCTCCCGATTTAAAACATTGTCCAGAAGAGAAAGTTGCAGAATATGCCTTTATTGGCAGAAGTAACGTTGGGAAATCCTCTCTCATCAATATGTTGGTGAAAAAGAAAGGGTTGGCTAAAACATCAAGTACTCCTGGTAAGACTCAGTTGATCAATTTTTTTAAGATTAATGAAAGTTGGATGTTGGTGGACTTACCTGGGTATGGCTATGCCAAGGTGGCGAAGAGCATGAAAGGAAAGTTTCATAAGATTATTACCAATTACGTGTCTAAGCGAGAGAATCTTGTGAATTTGTTTGTGTTGATCGACTGCAGGCATGCGCCTCAGCGCATAGATTTAGATTTTATGGAATGGCTTGGTGAAGAAGGAATTCCATTTAGCATAGTCTTTACGAAGGTAGATAAGGTGTCCAGTACTGTCCTTCAAAAGAACTTATCACACTACAAAAAAGAGATGCTCAAGGTGTGGGAAGAAATGCCCGTGAATTTCATTTCGAGCAGTACCTCTGAAATAGGGCGCTTAGAGTTATTGAATTACATTGGTAGAATTAACGAGTCTTTGGTAGGTAAATTTAATTGACGCAAGGCTCTTCTTTAAATCTTACAGCAAAAAAGAACCCCGGTCTTCGGGGTTCTTTTTTGCGGGTCGATTAGTTGCGTATCGCTTGGTTTGTTTGGGATTCTAAAAATAAGAAAAACCTTCTGATTATCAAGTGGTTTTGTATAATTTACATTCGTTCTAAATAGGAGACTATTTCCCACAATTGCACCCCCAAGTAGTTTGGATCTTGGCTTCGGGCCACCATTTAAAGTAAATGTCACTATCCTGTTCTCGAATAAATGTTTGTCTAACGTCTATTTCTTCTAAGTTCTGCAGTTTTTTCATTTCAGTGGGAAGCTCTTCTAAACTGCATTGCCAACAATCAAAAATTTTCAAATGAATAAGATTTGAAATGGTTGTAGGAACTGTTTTTATTGGATTGTTTGCTAGATGTAATTCTTCAAGTTGTGTACTTGAAGTAATACCCTCTTGAATTTCTACAAGGTCGTTGCTGTTCAAGATTAAGAATTTCAATTTTTTAAGCTCTTGCAGCTCGCTTGGTACAGTAGTGAGCTTGTTTTTGCTTAGATCTAAATACTCAAGGTTTTTAAGCTTTAATATTTCTTCAGGAAAGCTTTTTAGTTTTTCCTTTCTTAAGCTGAGGTAAGTGACCTCTTCCGGTTCTTTAAGTGCGTCAGCTAGGTCAGTGTATACTTTTTGACCAACACACAGTTGAGAAATGAAAACTAAGATTATGCTAAGATGCTTCTGCATTTAACTTCGTCCTTTTTTAATTGAGATTTTAATTCTTCTAGCGAATTGAATTTGATTTCATTTCTCAAGCGATCTGCAAAGAACAACGTGAGTTTTGAGCCGTATATTTCCTCTTTAAAATCAAGCAGGTGAACTTCAATGGTTTTGGTTTTTCCTTTAACAGTAGGTCTATATCCAATGTTACACATTCCTATCTTCAGATCTTTACCGTTATCAATTCTTACCTGTACGGCATAGGCGCCATCCTTCGGAATTAGTTTCTTCTCGTCATCCAACTTGATGTTTGCTGTTGGGAAATTTATTTTTCTTCCCAATTGATCGCCTTTCACGACAAAACCAGTTAATCTATAAGGTCGGGTTAAATAATCGTTGGCTATTTTTATTTCACCTTCGAGAAGGGCTTTCCTGATTTTGGTGGAACTTACTTTTACTTCGTTCACGTCCTGCGCTGGAATTTCTTCTACGTCAAAACCGTAAACGGGTCCAAATTCTTTTAAGTGCTCAAAACTGCCTTCTCTATTTCTGCCAAAATGATGATCGTAACCAATCACTAATTTTTTTACACCTATGCTTTTAACCAAAATGTTTCTTACAAACTCAAGGCTCGAAGTTCTCGAGAATTCTTTCGTAAAAGGATGAATTATTAAGTGGTCAAGGCCGCACTCTTTTAAAAGTTCAGCTTTTTCTTCTAGGCTATTTATTAAGCTGAGGTCAAGATCAGGTTGTAGCACCATTCTTGGGTGTGGGTGAAAGGTGAAAAGAACAGATTCGCCTTTGTTGTTCTTTGCTGTTTCAGTCAACTTATTAAGAATCGTTCGATGACCTACATGAACCCCGTCAAATGTGCCTGTTGTGGCAACAGCATATTCTAAAGGTTCAAATTCATCAATATGATGGTATATTTTCAACGAGAGATATTTCTTGGCGAAATTAGAAAATTGGCTTTAGTTTTGGTTGCCTAAAATATTTGACCTGATCATGACAGATAAAGAACTATTGCACGCAAAACTCAAAGAAAAAATAACCTTACCCGTAGGTGATGTTTTGTCAGACTCATTTGATCTTTTCGGGAAAGGAGCAGGAAAGTACATAGGGTTTTTGTTGGTATGCCTAGCAGGGTTGGTTGTGATCAGTTTGACATCAATTGTTAGTGTTTATGTTTCAATTACATTGTTTATTGCGTTTGCATTAATTGCATCTCCTGCTTTGCAGGTGGG
>JAOARK010000118.1 GCA_025210575.1 Schleiferiaceae bacterium | reverse complement strand
GTGGCCTCATTGTTCAAATCTTCGTACTGGCCTCTTTCTACTTTAACGTTAGAAATCTTTCCATTTTTCTCTATAACGAAGCTTACCCATACTTTATCAGACAGTTGCATTTGCTTCGCCATTTCTGGATAAACAAAGTTCTTCTGTACAGTCTTCATAATGTTTTTGTTAAAACACTTGAAACGAGCTGCTTCATCAGGTTCATCTTCACAGCCAGGGAAAACAGGCTTGTTCTCCACAACCGCGAAACTTAAAATCTCATCACTTTCTTCTTCAACTTCTTCAACGATTTCAATTTCTTCAGATTCATCTGTCTCCGTAGATTCAAATTCAATCTCTTCAATTTCAATATCGTCTTCAACAATTTGAATTACTTCTGGCGGCTTAGGTGGTGGAGGTGGTGGAGGTGCAGGATCACGGTTAGTAATCGGTACAATCTCATCGTCCTCTATCGCCTCTAATTGACCTAAATCGATCAAAGAACGTTCGTATTGCTTCCATTCAATACCTACAATAACCAAGGTTAAAGTAAGCACCAAACCAGCCAAAAAGAACATTCCTTTTTTGTTCTCCAGATTGGCTTTATACGTTTTTCTATCTTTCATTTTAGCCTGAAAATTTGAGCGGTTAAATATATAATAAATTTCAATCGCGAATTTTTAATTTCGCAATACTACGGGCAGCACGTAAGAGGTTCTAACGTATTTACCCTTGTACATTGCCGGCACGAATGGAGGCAATTTCTTTATCAGTTTTTCTAGCTGATCTCTATCGCTTTTACTACCTCTGGCAGTTTCAACGTTCTGTACATTTCCTTCTTTATCTATTACAAAATGTACAAGCACTTTTTCTTTCTCCCCAAATGGGTTGTTTCCATGTCTGAAATTATCAGTAACATAATCTCTTAAACTTTCTTGGAAACAAGCGTAACGTTCTTCTTCTGTATCTAACCCTTCACATCCATTATAGATTGGTTTTCTATCTAAAGAAGTGAGGTGATAAATCTCATTATCGGCTTCCTCATGATGACTGTTCACCTCTTCTAAAGGGTCTTCGCCAAAATCTTCTACTTCCTTAAAATCATCAACCGAGATAAATACATCAGAGTAAGCAGTTGTTATTGCTTGTTTTACTTCTTGTTTTTTCCTCTCAGGTGGTTTTTCGGCCGTAGGTTTGGTTATAGGAATGATAACATCATCTATCACCTCCGCAACTTCATGCTCTGGTAACTCTAACATTCTTGCCGAAGTGTAGCTTAATGCGGTATAGGAAGCCGCCAATGCAACAACCAATCCGAACAAGAAAAAAGACTTTCTAAAAGCTTCTGTTTTTCTTTTGAATCTTGTTTTTTTCATTGTCAATCTTTTTACGTTTTGAAGTTGCCATTGAAAAATCCAAAAACCTTGCCATTACTTTTTTGTGAGTATTCTCCAGGAGAATATAGCTAGTATTCCCCCTAACAAATTGGCTATTACATCTTCCAATTCACCATGCCTTTTATCAATATAAAACTCTTGAATGACTTCGATAAAGCCACCTACCAACAGTATGAATACTAATGCCACTGAAAAAGCACTTTTAGAGACGGGAATAAGTTTAAACTTTGAAGCACCGAGAAAAATGAATACAGCCTGAAGGAAATAAATGCTTACGTGAATTAAAAAGCTCTGAATGGCCTTTAACAAATCTGGAACCTTTTCGCCAGGCATCAACGAAAAGTAGAGAATCAAAATACCCCAGACTATGGCTGGGGTATAAAAAAATATTTTGTGCTTTTCTTTAGGCAATTTCTGCTTCGTAAGCTGATGCATCTAACAACTCATCCGCTTCTCCAGCATCAGACATCTTTACTTTAATGATCCAGCCTTCTCCATAAGGGTCTTTATTCACTGTTTCAGGAGCATCTGCCAAAGCTTCATTTACTTCAACAACTTCTCCTCCAACAGGCATAAATAAATCAGAAACCGTTTTCACCGCTTCGATAGAACCGAAAACTTCTTCTTTATCTAATTCCTCACCTTCCGTGTCAACATCAACAAAAACGATGTCTCCTAATTCACCTTGAGCGTAGTCTGTAATTCCAATAATAGCAGTGTCGCCATCAATTTTTATCCACTCGTGATCTTTCGTGTACTTTAAGTCAGCTGGTATATTCATTGTAAAAATCTGTTTGCCACAAATGTAAATTAAATAGCAATTTACGGAGCAAGGTTTAGTCTAAAACTCAAACCTGCGTATATGTTATTTGTTGGGAAAGCATTTGATGTTTTAAATGTAGAGATCACTTGATCGTAGAAGATTCTGGTGCTCACTCTTCTGCTTAACTGGTAATCTGCAGAAACCTTAATTGTAACAATACGTTGACCCGCTGTTACCTGAGTAATTTCTTCCAATACTCTGCGCATCACAGTTTGATTATCTCTGATGCTCAAATCTGCTTTTAGTTCCAGATTACTCACCACAGCTTTTTTATTTGCTCCAGTACGTACAAGGTTAAACTTAACATCTCTGATGATGTATCCTGCACCAATAACTATTTCACTTCCCTTTGTTTCAGAGATAATATTGTTTGCCATACTCAAACTCACCATACGGTTTCTATTCATTTCTAATTTGAAACTCGTATTGTTTTTCATTCGCATGTTGAAACCAATAAGTGGAGAGAAATTCTCAGACATACTCACTGTAGCTATCTGATTTTCTGGTAAGAAATCGCCATTGTCATTTACCCATTTTTCAGGTTCACCTGGAAGATCTTGTTGAGCTTGTTGGCGCTGTAAGTTGGTCTGGAATGTAGACATGGTGTACAGCGATTTATAACTATGCGATACCGTAAATGAGTTGAACTTCTTTCTAAAAGTCTCAAGTTTCATTAATCCGCTGTAATTCAATCTCCAGTTTGGCATAGGGATCGTAGGCATTGCATCAAGCCTCACTTTATTCGGATCGTACCCACCATACGCGGCTAGGAATGCTGGAATCATAACATCTTGTGCAACGTAACTAAAACCTTGATACCCTTGGTTTACAATAGATGTATCTAAATATTCTTTTGTATACCAACTTGAATTATTCTCTAAGTCTGTCGCTAAACGATTAGAAATAACATCTCTATATTCTCTGAATTGCTGATAGACTTTTGAATCATAATTCGGAGCGTTGTTTTTCTCGAAAGCCGAACCAAATGACCAGAAAGAAATACTATAATTTCCCTGAACCATTGGATTATAATGTCTAAATCCATTTGTGTAATCACCCTCATTCCAAATTGGATCATTCGGGTCGTAATTCTCATCTTGTCTATAAATAGATGAAGAGTTAACACCTGCAATTCTTGTTGCCGTTACATCAATTCTAAAATCTCTAAATGGCTCAACCGTTGCCCGAATATTTAAATTCTCCGTCAAGGTTTTCATGTACCTATTTGGTTGATTTGGGTTGGGGGTTAACCAATTGTTGCTAGCCGCTTTTGCCGTTATATCTGCCTGGCTACCCAAAACAAATCCCCACCCTGGAGCATTGTTGTATGTTGGGTTAGTCCCCATGAACACCGGTTCAATAATAAAACCAGGCAAGGCTGTACCTTCATTTCTGGTGTAAGAAACTGAAGCACTTCTTACCATCATTAAGAAACGGACAGTTGCATCTACAAACTTATTACCGCCTTCCTTTTTCTTCTTCTTATCGTCTGCCTGATCCCCATTCTGTTCACCATTTTGCTCCACTCTAGATTGTGGTCTTTGAGGTCCTCTTCTACCTCCAGCTTTGCGCCCTTGGTTCACTCGTTTGAGATAAGGAACATTGTTATACAATGTCACAAAGTTTAAATTACCATTTAATTGAACCGAAGCATTGTTTTGAATGGTATTACCAAAATAGAGATCTTCCTTTGTTGGATCTAGAGCCAAAAGTGAATTGGTCTGCCAATCGTAATCACCAGAATAACGAATTGAAGAAGTCACAAAATCTAAGAATGGAAATTTATTAATGGGCAATTGCCAGTTCACATTTGTGGTTTGGTGGTATTTTGTAGGACGCCCAAACGACTTGAAGTTATTCCAAATAATCTCGCTGTTGTCTTCACCATTTGCAGGTTCATCAATCCGCGTTTCCATTCTGGCGTTGTAATCAATTTTTATGGCTTTGGTCAAATCGTACCCAAAATCATAAACCCTATCCCATGTAAATGACTTATTAAATGTTTGAGGTAAGTTAATCTGAGGATTATCCGTATTCCTCATTTGCAAGACCCCATCGGTTCTGTTTATATCAGTTCTAAAGGTGAATTTATTCGGTGCGTAATAGAAATTAAAATCTCTTACCCAAATCAGGTATTTCGATTTCACCTTTTTAAATGGTTGAATATTTTTAGGCCTACCCTGATAATTATAATTTAAAGTACCCTTATGATCCTTGCGGTCATTCTTTTTGGTATTAATATCTCGCCTCACCTGTTCGGAGAAAGAATAAGAAACTGAAAAATTCTCAATATCATAGAACTGGGGCTTTCGTTTCGATCCCTGTTTTCTTTCTTTTCTAACGTTTGTAAAGTTGATGTTTTTCCTTCGGGTATAATCTTGTGCAGCGTGTTTTAATTCAGTCTTCTGCTGCTCATTCTCAAGATTATTCAAGGCATCCTTGAATTCAATATCTGGATCAAGTGGATTAAACTGTGGATTTTTCCAGCCTTCAGAATAACTAAAGAACATTGGTATTCTTACTCCGCTCTTTTGGCCAAAGAACTTATCTAAATTCCACTTCGATTGAAAATCATAAGAGAAAGCTTCGAATTTGTTCCTCTCGTTCACTGTTTGGTCTATCGCGCCAAAACCAATAGTACTCATATCTGCGGAGACCGAAACATCGGCAAAATCGGCAAGCTTAGCAGTAACCCGTGCGTTGGCAGCCCAACCTCCTCGTTGATCAAAATCGGTTAGTCGTAGCTCATTCACCCAAACTTCCGCACATTTTGGTTGTCCATCATCCGGATCTGCTGCGCTTTCTTTTTTCGGGTTACGAATACCAATCATCATGGTTCGGATATTACTCAGGTTTGGATATCCAATCACCGTCATAAATCCACCCGCAAGCATTTCGGTATATCGTATTTGCCTTGGAAAATCTAAACGATCTCTTGTTAGCTTAACATCTTTAAATCCATCCAAAGGAATATCTAATTGATTGGCCGCTGGCCAAATAACATCTTGCTGCTCAGAAGTTGTACCCCATGGGGTAACTTTCAATGGAACCTCAAATTCATAATAGTTTTGGTTGTAGTCAGAACCAATTCGAATAAAGAGGTTCAAGTCTTTATCATTTAAAGAAAAACCATCCGTTCCATCTTCTGCATGTATGAACATTTTCATGCGCTTATACATTCGCATATCCATTTGTATGTTCTTAAACACGGCCCTTGCATCCCCATCTTTTAGGTTACAGGCATACAAGCTCATAGATTGCTCATTCTCTTGAATAAGACTTGATGTACCGAAAACTGTTTGTCTTTGAATGCCTGGAGGCAACACATATGGAACTGGTTTTCTGTTCGCATTTTCCTCTAGGTTAACAGCATTTACTGCAAAAACAGTTTCATCATTCTCATCAATTGGCACCTCTTCTTGAACATCATCCAAAGAGAATCTATATCTACGCCATTCTCCCCTAATTAAATCTAAGCGAGCAAAACGCAATACGATCTCCTCTTCAAAATCTTTCAAGAACATTCGCATAAAGCGGATAGATCTAAAGTCGCTAATTGGCCCAACCGCTTTATCCGGTAAGAAGATTGGCACTTTAAACTGAACCCATCTGTAGTCTCGAGCTACACCGTCTGGCGATTGATTAGCTGGAATAGTTCCTTCCTGAACGTCAGTAACGTAGTTCTGACCAATCGTTAAATCCTCTTTTCTAAAACTTACTTTATACTGATAGTAGCTTTCCGTTTTATTCAAGGTTTGATCTCTATTCGCATCCTCCTTGTCTGGAACGTTTGAAGATGATGCTGTAAACCCATCTACTGTGGCAAGACTAGAGTTACCTTGAGGGCCATTATATTCCTTATAACGCTCAAGAATATTTGCATCTGCATTGTCTTGTTCTGGTCCTAAATAATATCTGAAGTTATCCCCACTAGGGTCTTGATTCGCATTTATATATGCTGCAGAATTTTGACCATATAAATTATCTATTCGATTGGTATATGGTGTGATTCCATCATACTCCCATCTTCTTTCATTCAGGTCATTAATACCATCATATCCAACATCCTGAACAGGACGTGTACTCGGGTCATTATCAAAAAACTCTGTAATAGGTTGGATCTTTGGAACAAATCCCCAGATGGTACTATCCATTTTGGTCAAATCCGCATTCAGGTCAATTCCATTCTCAAAGGCTTGTCTATCATCACGTAAAATATCTTCAGATACACTACCTAAGTTGAAGTACAGATCTCCACCTTCATGATTCGGATTGTCAACATAAGGGTCCATTACCCAAAACTGAATAAATTCAATGTTCTGCTCTTCAAAGT
>JAOARK010000012.1 GCA_025210575.1 Schleiferiaceae bacterium | reverse complement strand
TAAGAAAACTGTTCAGCTTAAAGCATTTGCACGTACTTTCTCCAATAAAGGAAAAGCGAAGAAGATCGCTAAAACGACCTATACTTATAAAGCCGTATACATAGAACGAAATGCAGCATAACCTATATTTAGGCAAAATTGAAAATATGCAAAATATAGATCAGGTAATTTCAGAGCTCGAAAAGATCAAAGCCAAGTGCAGAAAAAAAAATTCTCCACTTGGCTTTTTTGCATTACTCTATTATGAAGTAACTCGAAACGTAAAAAAAGGAATTGAAAACCAAATATTTGAAGATAACGCGAGAATGGAAACACTCGATGTAATTTTCGCAAAAAGGTACATCGATGCCTTCAACAGTTACGCTGAAAATAGGGACACCACTCTTTCTTGGCAGAAAGCATTTAATCATTCCAACAATTCAAGTCTTATTCTTCAACACATCTTGCTAGGTATTAACGCCCATATCAATTTAGATTTGGGTATAGCGGCTTCAGAAACCATGAAAGGTCAGTCTATTGAAGGATTAGAAGATGATTTTAACTCTATAAATGGATTGCTTGGAGAAATGATTGATGATTTTCAATCGAGAGTTAATCGAGTATCACCGCTGCTTAAATGGTTAGATAGACTTGGAGGTAATACTGATGAAGCAATAACGAACTTCAGCATTCAAATTGCTCGAAAAGGGGCCTGGAAATTCACGAAAGAATTTCACATCTCAATAAACAAGGAAGAGCCTTTAGAAAACAGGGATGGAAAAATTGCGAACCTTGCGGAACATTTATCACGACCCAAGAATACCTGGATCAATTTTCTGATTTGGGTAATCCATCTTTTTGAAAAAAAGAATAACCAAGAGGTCATGGACATTCTTGAGGGATAAAAAAAGGCCGCTAAAGCGGCCTTTTTAAATCTTTAACCCATATAGTTTAGTCCGCTAAAATCGCTCTAGAAATTACCAATTTTTGTATCTCAGAAGTTCCCTCTCCTATTGTACAAAGCTTAGCATCTCTATAGAATTTTTCTGCAGGGTAATCTTTTGTATATCCATAGCCGCCATGAACCTGAACTGCATCATTGGCTACTTCTACAGAAATCTCTGAAGCATAAAGTTTAGCCATTGCTCCTTCTTTGGTCATACGCTGTCCGGCCTCTTTCAGGTCAGCCGCGTTTCTTGTCATTAGTTCAGCCGCATGAATTTTAGTGGCCATATCTGCCAGTTTAAAACTTATCCCTTGAAATGAAGAAATGGGCTTACCAAATTGTTCACGTTCCTTTGAGTATTGCAAAGCAGATAGATAAGCACCTTCAGCGATACCTACCGACAACGCAGCAATAGAAATTCTACCACCGTCTAAAACTTTTAAAGCTTGCACAAATCCATCTCCAACATTACCAAGAATATTTTCTTTTGGTACACGGCAGTTTTCAAAGAACAAACATGCCGTTTCGGAAGCACGCATTCCCAGCTTGTTTTCTTTCTTACCTGCCGAAAAACCAAGAGTACCTTTTTCAACTACAAAAGCAGTCATTCCGTGATTATCTCCTTTTTCTCCTGTACGAGCGATTACAACAGCTACTTCTCCTGAGATAGCATGAGTTATAAAATTTTTAGAGCCATTCAATACGTAGTGATCTCCGTCTTCAACAGCGGTTGTTGCCATTCCACCAGCATCGGAACCGGTACCAGTTTCTGTTAACCCCCATGCTCCAATCCATTCACCTGTAGCAAGTTTTGGTAGCCACCTTTGCTTCTGCTCTTCGTTTCCAAACTGAAGAATGTGACCTGTACACAGTGAGTTATGTGCAGCTACGCTTAGTCCGATGGATCCACAAACTTTGGCTACTTCTTTTATTACTGTGATGTATTCTTGATATCCCATTCCTGAGCCACCGTATTGCTCAGGAACTAAAACACCCAAGTAGCCTTGTTGGCCTAATTCTCTCATTAAATCTACCGGGAAAGTCTGATCTTCATCCCACTGCATAAAATGAGGTCGGATGCGCGATTCTGCAAAATCTCTTACACTTTGCTCTACAAATTCGAGCTGCTCTTTTCTTGTTGCCTCTAAAACTGTCATTTGCAATGTAATTTTTGTGGTTTTAGTTTTTCTAAGTTTTGATTGTATTAATTGTCTCTAGAATCATTTGATTCTTACAACTTTGTTGTTTTCTAATTTATACACCTGATTGCTTTCAGGACAATTCGCTCTTCCTTCTGCATCAAACTCAAGTCTGTGACCATATTCACTCATCCAGCCTAATAGCTTTGCAGGATTTCCGACCACCAAAGCGTAATCAGGAATATCTTTGGTTACTACCGCTCCTGCTCCGATGAAGGCATACCTACCAATATCATGCCCACAAACAATTGTCGCATTGGCTCCTATGCTTGCTCCCTTTTTTACAAGTGTCTTGTTGTATTCTCCTCTTCTATTAACGCTACTTCGTGGGTTCGTAACGTTTGTAAATACACAAGAAGGACCTAAAAAAACATCATCCTCGCAAATCACCCCGGTATAGATTGAAACGTTGTTTTGAACTTTTACATTCTTCCCTAAAATCACTTCTGGAGAAATAACCACGTTTTGTCCGATGTTACAGTTTTGATCAAGAACACAATTTGGCATGAGATGTGAAAAATGCCAGATTTTTGTACCCTCTCCAATTTGCGCACCTTCATCAATTACGGCTGTTTCGTGAGCGAAGTAGTTTTTCATGTTCAGGTTTTATTAGAAGGCAAATATATTACGGAAACAAATTATTAACCGCTATTTTTTAACCGTACGAAGATGAGGATTTTCTCGTTAAGTTATTATGAAAACCAATTCCCAATTAGATGCGATTCAGGAAACATTTTAAGCTTCTTTTTTTATTTTTTATTCTAGTGTTGTTAATAGGCTTTCTCATTCCGCAAAACCTTGTTATGCCTGTCCTTGGTGCTGCTAAAGCTGATTACAACAAAGATTCATTTTGGTACTATCCCTGGGGTACTTCTGTAACTCATAAGGGCATCGATATTTTCGCTAAAAAGGGAACCCGATTAAATAGTGCAACTGGAGGAATGGTGTTAAGTACCATGAATTCTGCTAAAGGAGGAAAATCTATTGTGGTTTTAGGTCCGAAATGGAGAATTCATTATTACGCTCATCTCGATAGTATTCACACCACTTCCTTTCAATGGGTGAATAGCAAAACTCAAATTGGAACGGTTGGAAATTCTGGAAACGCTAAAGGAAAACAAGCGCATTTGCATTATTCAATTGTTTCGCTAATACCTTATGTTTGGCGTATAGATTCTGACAGACAAGGTTGGAAAAAAATGTTCTTTCTAAACCCTATTGAATACCTCGAAAAATGAAAACAAAAATTACCCTTATTCTATTTGCCGTTTGCTTTCAAATGTTTGCCTGGGGACCAACCGGTCATCGCGTAGTTGGAGAAATAGCCGAAAGGCATCTCACTAAAAAGGCAAGAAAAAAAGTAAAAGCAGCCTTAGAGGGAGAGTCTTTAGCCATGTGCAGCAACTGGATGGATTTTATTAAATCTGAACGCAGTTATGACAGCCTATCTTCATGGCATTATGTAACTATTCCTAGTCTGGACAAATATCACCATGAAGGAGAACTGAAAGGAGATGTGATTCAGGCAATAGACCGTTTTATTAGAGAACTTGAGAGCAAAGAATACAGCGTGGATGAGAAGTTTGCCTTGCGTTGTTTAGTTCATCTTGTTGGAGATATTCACCACCCACTCCATGTGGGAAATGGAGAAGATCGTGGCGGAAACCAAGTAAAGGTAAAATGGTTTGGTAGGAAGACCAACTTGCACCGGGTTTGGGATAGCGACATCATCGACAATCAAAAGATAAGCTATACCGAATACGCCAACTGGATTAATGTTACCGAAAAAGATCAAGTGGCAAAATGGCAAGAAGCCTCTATTATGACCTGGGTAGAAGAAAGTATTAGCTATCGAGAATCTATCTACGATCTTCCCGAAGAAGGAAAGTTGGGATACCGTTATAATTACGATCATATTGAACAGGTGAATCTTAGATTGGTTCAAGCAGGCATTCGCTTGGCGGGTGTGTTAAATCAAATCTACGGCTAAAGAAAATGAGTAGATTCGCCACTCTTAAAAAATATACTTGTATGAAGAATTTATTAAGCCTAAGCATTTTAGCATTCGCATTATTTTTAACTGTACCCGCAGAAGCTAGCTTTACCAACAGCTCTGTGACTGTAGAGTTAGTAAAGAATAAATGTGATAAATGCGGTAAAAAAGACTGCGATAAAAAGTGTGAGGAAAAAGCCGAAGCGAAAAGCTGTTGTGCTGCAAAAAAAGAAACGGAATCTAAAGCCGAAGGAAAAGCATGTTGCAGTAAGGAAAAGAAAACAGAAACTAAAGCGTGTTGTACGGCTAAAAAGGAGCAGAAATAAACAACACCATAAAATTTTAAAAGGAGGCTTAGGCCTCCTTTTTTATTCTCTCATCTGAAGAGCCAATCTCAAAATACTATTCAGCTCCTCTACATTTATATCTTCATTTGGATTAACCGAGTAGGTTTTCATTCGAGCTCGGTTTCCTTTTATCAATTTGTCGTGTTCCAAGGCTAATCCATCTACAAACAAAACATAAGGCTCCGAAGTCTTTTTGTCTTTCCATAAATAACAAAGTGGCTTATCCTTATAACAAAAACATGGCATTCCATATTTAATGGTCTCACTCACCGCTTCGTCACATGCCAGAATTACTTCTCGCAATGCCAAAAAGCAACTCCTGTTTGGTTCTTCTTGTCCTTGTAAAAAACGATCTAGCGGTTTCATGCCCTTTTCATTTGTTTTCTCTTTAGCGTCTTGTCTAAAACCCAAGTAGCGAATAAATAGATGGGCATGGCCAATGGATAAAGAAAGAACACCAAAAATGAATATCCGTGATATTTACTGGCATGCTCACCAATGAAGTAATCAATCCAATCGTATGCAAATACCCAACTCAAGAAAAAAAGTGCGGGGACAACAATACCACCTGCTAAAACAACCCAAGAAAAACCGGCATTTGGATTATTCTTTCTGTATCTATAAATAATTATGAGGTGAAATAAGATCAAAAAAAAACCTATGAAAGAAGCAATTCCTTCAGGCTTCATCATTAATAAGAACTGGGCTACCCTGCTTGGTACAGGGCTGTATTCAAACAATAGTACATCAACAGGAATGCCCTCAAATTGCCAATACTTCACTTTGTCTTTTTCTCCAACCACAGGTTCACCAAAATTGGTTTGATAAGTTCCGTCAAATGCATTTGCATCCACAAACAAATTCAATGTTCCAAAACTCTTCCAATATTTTGCTGGTGATAATGCATACCTAAAACTATACTCATTAATCCAATTTGATCTATTGGTCCAACATCGAGCATTATACTCCACAGCAATGGTATGCTCCCCTTCCGACAAATCTGTAATGAAATAAATCATATCACTTAATCGGATAGAGAGCTCGCTATGAGTGCTTTCATGAAGATTCAACAATTCATGTTTACCATACAAATCCTGAAAATCAACGAAAGTTGATTCATTTCTTTTTTGAACATACGGATAATGAATTGTGTCTAACGGAATTCCATCAACTTTCACGGTAAAACCGCTCTCCAAGTCAGAAGCATAAAAAAGAAAAGGAATCTGGTCTCCCGCTTTGAATGTGGTGATCTGATACACCACGCGAAAGTTTGCCTGAGAAAAGTCCTCGTTAAACTTTACATAAATGTCTTCATGGTTCACCTGAGCATAGTCGCTTACGAAAGGTCTTGATCCTAAAGTACCAGGATTAACTGGGTTGGACATGTTCGCCCGTACCAAAGAAGTTGCTAATACTCCAACCAGTAAAGTAACGGACAGCTTCATTTTTAATGAAACTTTAAGCGTTAAGGTATGGTCATAACAACTCCACATACACTTCAACTTTGCAAATCGAAATAATCTTTCAATTCTTCTTTTAGTTCCATACTTGATTGCAATGGTGTAAGCAACTCAATAAAAATGGATGAAGTACTCTTAGTTATGATCATCAGTGCTTCTCTAAACACCTCTTTACTCACAGTGCTTTCAGGGCTGTTACTGTATAAAAGCTGCTCTAAGCTTGTTAAAACATCACTTTGAAAAGTATTACTCTCAGTACGTATGGCGAGATCTACTAATGTTTGCACTAACACTAGATAATCTTCCTCTTTAATGGGCTGATCAAAATAATTGAGATCTGCTATAAAATCTAATGCCTCTTGCTGAAGTTCGCTATTTGAGGATTGAAGGTTTGAAACGCAATTCTGAATAGGGTTGATCATTCTTTACGCTTATAGCGGAATAAAGCTGTACACTTCATCGGTTATCGCTTCAAAAGCTTTGTCGTTAGGCTTAGAAACAAAGTAGTACGTCCCTGATCCATCCTCCTTGGTCATTTTCAACTTGGTCATTGTAAACGGTCGATCATTCGTTACTACACAAAACAAAGATGTTTCTCCTCTAAAAATGACGATTGCTCTATAGGGTTTTTCTTCTTCAATGCTGGCATTCTTATCGAGGTAAACCCAAAGCGTATAATCAGAGGTCTCTACTTTTTTAAAC
>JAOARK010000117.1 GCA_025210575.1 Schleiferiaceae bacterium | reverse complement strand
TCATTTTTCTAGAGTACCTCGGTGGTAAGCGATTCTTAACGGCTTACGTTGGAGGTGGTATTGCTGGCGGGCTACTCTATTTTGTGATAACTAACTTCTCCCCTTCTTTAGGAACCGGTTATTTGCTTGGCGCCTCCGCTGGTGTTTGGGGAGTGGTAGCGGCCATAGCCTTGTATGTTCCTAATTTACCCGTTCGTTTGTTCTTTGCACTTAAGGTAAAATTATGGCACGTGGCCATATTCATGTTTATTGGAGATCTTATTAGTTTATCTAATTACATAAACCCAGGTGGAATGTTAGCTCACCTTGGCGGAGCAATTTTCGGGTATTATATGGTGACCCAACTAAGAAAAGGGAAAGACATAAGCGAAACTGCATATGCCTACGTTAATGCTTTAGGAGGAATCTTTAAATCAAAACCTAAATTGAAAACCGTTCATAAATCTACCGAAAGAAAAACTGCAGCAGCGACTGACATCAATGAACAAAAGAAACTTGACGATATTTTAGACAAGATAAAAGTAACCGGTTACGATAAGCTTTCTAAAGAGGAAAAAGAGTTCTTATTTAAATTCGGTAAAAAATAGTTTTGAAAGGGCTATCTTTTTTTCAGAAGATAATGTACGCTCTCAATGTTCCCATTGGGTTTGTGTTGTTGTTCTCTTACTTGGCTAATTTTATCAATCCAACTTTTATTCCTTTCGCGGGTCTTTTAGGTTTAGGGTATCCAATCTGGTTGGGTCTTAATTTATTTTTCATTCTATTTTGGTTAGTTAGTTTAAAACGTCAAATTTTCTTCTCTATAACCTGCGTATTAATTGGTTTTCCACAACTCTCTCATTTGTTTCAAACCAACGGTCAGTATAAAGAAATTGACTCCCAAAAAAGTGTAAAGGTGATGACCTATAACGTACGTACTTTTAATTACCGTTTATGGGATGGATGGGAGGAAAATGCAAAGAGCATTGGCTACACAATTAATACCGAAGATCCAGATATTCTTTGCCTTCAAGAATATTACGATTACAAAGGAATGCCTCGTTTTAATTATCGATATAAACACAGCAAGCTAAACTCAAGTAATTTTGGCTTAGCCATTTTTAGTAAGTATAAAATTATCAATAGAGGAAGTGTAGAATTTAATGTTGACGGTGGCGGCTACAAAGCATTTATATATGCAGATCTCCTAATAAATAAGAAAGATACGATCAGGGTCATCAACGCCCACCTGAAATCTATAGGACTGGATAAGGCTAATTTGAGCCATTTAAAGGACAGCGACATTTCTCAGGCCGAAATAGAAGAGCAAAAGAAAAAGCTTATCCGTCCCTTGTTGGATGCGTATAAAATAAGAGGGAGTCAAGCAAAGACATTAAGCGATTTCATTAAAGAAACAGATTTACCGATAATCTTTTGCGGTGATCTTAATGACCCTCCTGGATCTTACACTTACCATACCATTTCTAGCGAACTCATCGACACCTTTGTAAAAAGTGGATCTGGTTTTTCTACAAGTGTACCCATGTTTAACAAGTATCATTTGCCATTGCGTATTGACTACATAATGTGTGATGAAAAGTTTACGCCTTTTAACTACAATGTAATTCGCAAAGATCATTCAGACCACTTCCCCATTACTGTTGATTTAGAATTTCCTTAAATCACGGGGAGCAATTCTTCTACATTTGTCTTATGCTCAACGACATTAACATCAATGATTTCAACTATCCTCTAGCTGAAGATAGAATTGCAAAATTCCCATTGAAGAACCGCAAGGACTCCAAGCTTTTGGTATATAAAAATGGTGATGTAACCGACAGGAAATTCATTGATATAACCCAAGAGATCAGTCCTAAGAGTCAAATCATATTCAATAACACTCGTGTAGTTCAGGCTAGACTGTTATTCTTTAGACCCAATGCAGTACAGCCTATCGAAATCTTTTGCCTTGAACCGTTGAGCTCTGATGTTCAAATAGCGATGGCCACCAAACGCGAAATAGAATTTTATTGTCTAGTGGGTCGCGCTAAAAAATGGAAAGAAGGACCATTATCTATAATGCTCAAAGATCATCAACTGCAAGCTGAAAAAGGAGAACGAAGAGGACAAGGGTGTGTCATAAAGTTTAGCTGGGATGGCGATATAACTTTTGCCGAAATCTTGGAAGAAGCTGGACATACTCCACTCCCACCTTACTTAAAGCGCGCTGATGAAGAAAGTGACAAAGATCGATATCAAACAGTTTATGCTGAAATAAATGGTTCTGTAGCCGCCCCTACAGCAGGTCTACACTTTACACCCACAATTATTGAAGAGCTCAAATCATTAGGACATTCTATAGGCTATACTACCTTACATGTTGGTGCTGGCACATTTAAGCCTGTAAGCACAGAAAAAGTGGCAGATCACGAAATGCATTTTGAAGAAATCCATGTGAGTTCGGCATTTATTCAATCACTAATCAACCATCGTGGATCAAGAACGGCTGTGGGCACCACCTCGGTTAGAACATTAGAAAGTTTGTATTGGCTAGGCGTAAAACTTTTACAAGACCCTAATACTAATAACATAGAACTCAATCAATGGGACGCATATCAGCTACCTAAAAATGTAGAAGTTGATCAAGCTTTAACCATGTTACTTCATCATATGAATGACAAGGATCTCTTTTCTCGAACACAACTAATGATAGGGCCTGGATATACCTTTAGAATGGTAAACAGTATTGTGACCAATTTCCACCAACCCAAAAGCACATTATTACTTCTGGTTGCTGCAGCTACTCAAGGCGATTGGAAAACCATTTATGACTATGCACTTGCAAACAACTATAGATTTTTAAGCTATGGCGACAGTTCGATTATTCATATTTAGCCTGATTCTATTCAGTGGTTGCAACTGTGCCTTTGGGCAATTGCAAGATATCGGCACCCTTCCTATTGCCATGAAAGAGATTTCTGGTATCATTCAAGATGGCAAAGGACAGTATATAGCCATTAACGATAGTGGTAATCCAAATGAACTTTACGTATTAAGTGAAAATGGAAAGCTACTGAGGAAAGTTGAAGTGAAGAATGCAAAAAATAAGGATTGGGAAGCCATTACCTCAGATAGAAACGGAAACCTCTTTATTGCCGATTTAGGGAACAATGGAAACAAAAGAGAAAAACTTGTAATCTATAAAGTCAATGAGGCGGATGTCTATCAAAATAGTTACGTCTATGCTCTGCCGATTGAAATAAAATATGCAGATCAAAAAAAATTCCCTCCAAAAGAAAAACATTTGAATTACGATGTTGAAGCATTAATACACCACAACCACAAATTATATGCATTTACTAAAAACAGAACGCGTCCATTTACAGGGTATACATACGTATACGAAATAGAGATTCAATCGGATAAGCAAAAGGTAAAAAGAGTGGATAGCCTTTTTTTAGGTAGCGATAAAGTGAATAACAGAGTAACAGATGCTGCTATCAGCAGAGATCAACGCCATCTCGTTTTACTTTCTCATGATAGAATATGGATGATTTCTGATTTTGCTTTAGGAAAATTCTCGAGTGGATATATACAAGAAATAGCACTAGGACATATTAGCCAGAAGGAATCTTTGTGTTTTAATAGTGATTCAACTCTTGCCATTTGTGATGAACGCACAAGTTTACTTGGGGGCAAGCTATACGAATTCAATCTTTCAAAGAACATTGCTCATATTGATAGTATTCGTAAACATGAAGTTTTTATTCCGAATCCAAAATTCGAAGACACATTGAACATTCATTTGGATTTAAATATTGCTGGAGAAGTTTATTTTGAAATCTTCAATCACAACATGAAGCGAGTTGATTTTCAAAAAATTGGATTATTTGAAAAAGGACAACACACTGTTTCTATCTCACCAAAAGGAATGATCAATGCCGAATACATGTTAAATATTATTGTCGGTAATCGTCCTCATGGTTTTTTTGTGAAACGGTTTAAAGAGATTGATTGGAACGAATTGTACAATCCTACAGACACTGTTGACTAGCATGAACAAAATATTCACAATACTTTCTGTCTTCTTTTCTTTCGGCCTATTTAGTCAGGCACAACTGCCTGATGGATGGGATGAAGCAAGAAAAAATGACGGGATGCGAATTGCGTTTTACAACCTAGAGAACCTTTTTGATACAATAGACACACCTGGAAAACGAGACGAGGAGTTCCTACCGAATGCTGACCGCAAATGGAATGGTTATAAATACTGGGATAAACTGAATAAACTAAGCAAGGTTGTTATATCTTTAGGTGGTTGG
>JAOARK010000116.1 GCA_025210575.1 Schleiferiaceae bacterium | reverse complement strand
TCATCATACACTCCTCTGGGTCCAACAGGGTTTACATTCCCCCAATAATCTTCGGTTTGAGGGTGCACGTGAGGATCACCATAAACCTCTGAAGTAGATGCAATTAACATTCGCGCACCTTTCGCCATGGCCAAACCAAGACAGTTGTGCGTACCTAAAGAACCAACTTTTAATGTTTGAATGGGTATCTTCAAATAATCAATAGGGCTCGCAGGCGATGCAAAGTGAAGAATATAATCTAACTCTCCTGGAACATGAATGTACTTTGATACATCGTGATTGTAGAATTCAAAATTCTCCAATGGAAAAAGATGCTCAATATTTTTCAAATCTCCAGTAATGAGATTATCCATACCTATCACATAGAATCCTTCCTTTATAAATCTATCGCATAAATGCGACCCTAAAAATCCGGCTGCACCGGTTATCAATACCCTCTTCATTCTTTACGCTAAAGTGTTAATTCCAATACAGTAGTAATCAAACCCTCTGTCAGCCATTGCCTCAGGAGTGTAAACATTTCTACCATCAAATATTACAGGATTGTTCAATGCGTCCTTTACTTTATCAAAATCAGGAACTCTGAATTCTGCCCATTCGGTTACGAGCAAGAGTGCGTCTGCATTTTCTAATGCACCATATTCAGTGGTAGCATAGTTAATTTTATCTCCTAAAATGTGTTTCGCTTCTTCCATAGCCACAGGGTCATATGCGGTAACGGTTCCACCAGCTGCTAAAATTCTCTCAATCAATACGATTGATGGTGCTTCACGCATATCATCAGTATTTGGCTTAAATGAAAGACCCCACATAGCAAAATGTTTCCCGCTTAAATCACCATTAAAGTGCTTCATAAGCTTGCTAAACAACACTTCTTTCTGAGCATAGTTCACAGCTTCAACAGCTTTTAAAATTTGCATTTCGTAACCATTTTGGTCTGCAGTTCTAATAAGTGCTTGAACATCTTTCGGGAAACAAGAACCTCCGTATCCTATACCAGGGTAGATAAACTTATTACCAATCCTAGTGTCTGTACCAATTCCTTTACGCACCAAGTTTACGTCCGCACCCATCACTTCACAAAGATTAGCGATGTCGTTCATAAAACTGATCTTGGTAGCCAACATAGAGTTAGCCGCATATTTTGTCATTTCCGCAGAAGGGATGTCCATGAAAATTACAGGGTGTCCATTCAAGACGAATGGTCTATACAAACGATCCATAATCTCCTTCGCCTTATCGCTGCTTACACCTACAACAATCCTATCTGGCTTCATGAAATCATCAATAGCCGCACCTTCTTTTAAGAATTCTGGGTTAGAAGCTACATCAAAATCTATATCCGCACTTCTTGAGGCCAAAGCCTGAGTTAACTCATTGCGCACCTTTTCAGCTGTTCCTACAGGCACCGTACTCTTGGTTACAACCACCATGTGATGGTTCATGTTATCACCAATTTCTTTGGCTACCGCCAAAACATATTTTAAATCTGCAGAACCGTCTTCGCCTGGAGGTGTACCTACTGCAATAAATGCTGCTTCTGCACCTTGAATACTTTCTGCCAATGAGGTTGAAAACTTAAGTCTTCCCTTCTCAAAGTTTCTTTTTACGATATCATCTAGACCTGGCTCATAGATAGGTAGAATACCTTCTTTTAAGTTGTCTATTTTCTTTTGGTCGATGTCAACACAGGTCACTTCAATACCTACATCACTTAAACAGGCTCCAGTTACTAAGCCTACATATCCTGTTCCAACAACAGCTATTTTCATAAAGTTCTATTGATTTAAAAACTCAAGTACTGAGCTCGTTATATGATTGATTTGTTCTTCAGTTAATTCGGAGTGCATAGGTAGAGAAATTACTTCATTCATCAACATTTCTCCAATTTCAAAATCTCCTTTTTTATAGCGAGGATCTTGATACGCAGATTGTAAATGCATAGGGACTGGATAATAGATCATAGCGGGGATACCTTTATCCATTAGATGCTTTTGCAATGCATTTCTATCCTTACCTTTTATTCTTAAAGTATACTGGTGATAAACGTGAGAAGAATACTCGGCATGTACCGGTGTTTGAACATCTTCACGACTTGCAAATGCCTCAGAGTAAGCCTGAGCAGCTGCTCTGCGATTAGCATTATATTCATCTAATCTTCTCAACTTAATGCGCAGTACTGCTGCTTGCATACTGTCAAGTCGAGAATTCACCCCAATTTCATCGTGATAATAGCGCACTTTCATTCCATGATTTACAATCATAGCAATGCGATCAGCAAGATCATCGTCATTCGTAAAGATTGCACCGCCATCACCAAAACAACCTAAGTTCTTTGATGGAAAAAACGATGTACAACCCACTTCTCCAATAGTTCCCGCCTTTCTAACTGAACCATCTTCCATGGTATGATCTGCACCAATGGCCTGAGCCGTATCTTCAATTACAACAAGACCATGTTCTTTGGCAATCTTCTGGATTTCTACCATATTGGCACATTGGCCAAATAAATGAACAGGTACAATGGCTTTTGTCTTTGGTGTAATGGCATTCCTAATCGCTTTTGGATCTATCACCATTGTATCTGGATCTACATCTACCAACACAGGAGTTAAACCCAATAATGCAATAACCTCTGCAGTAGCCACAAATGTGAATGTTGGTGCTATCACCTCATCACCTGGTTTTAGACCTAAAGCCATCATGGCTATTTGAAGAGCATCTGTTCCGTTTGCACACGGAATTACATGCTTAACATTTAAGTATTCTGCAAGTTCTTTTTTGAAAGATTGTACCTCCGGACCGTTAATGAAAGCTGCACTATTCATAACACCCTGAAGTGCTTCATCTACCTCATCTTTAATCTTATGATACTGACTCACAAGATCAACCATCTGAATGGGTTTCATTTCTCGTAGATTAAAAAATTGGCCGCTAAAATAAGGTTTCAAACGGTTCAGCGTTCTTTAAGCGTTTGTTATTATAAAGCCATTATCTTCGCGGCCAATGCAACATTTCAGAATTTCAATATTTCTTTTTTTTAGCCTTCTAGTTTTTAGCTCAAATGCACAGGTAAATGTGAGAGATTCAGCTGTTCAAGGCTATATTTTTAATTTCAATTTAGGGTATCATATTCCATCTGGCGATGTGGGTGAATTATATGGACCACACATGTCTTTGGGGCTGGATATAGAATACAAAACCAAAAGCAATTGGCTTATTGGTGGAGGAGTAGATTATCTCTTCGGTACGAACGTAAAAAATGCAGAAGCCCTATTAGGTGATTTCTTTACGGAAGATGGAAACATCATTGGAACAAATGGCGATTACGTTACTGTGAAACCATTTATGAGAGGTTGGGTATTTCAAGCAAAAGTGGGTAAAATCCTCCCGCTATTTGGTCCAAATCCAAACTCGGGATTACTCTTACAAGGTGGTGTTGGATTTATCCAGCATAAAACAAGGCTAGAGCATGACAACATTGTATACCAATTACTTCCACCTTATGATAAAGGTTATGACCGATTACATCAAGGTCTGGCATTGAGTCAATACATTGCTTTTTATCACTCTGGAAATAGAAGAAGAGTAAATTTTACCGCTGGTTTTCATTTCATGCAGGGGTTTACCAACAATGTTAGAGAGTACAATTATCACACGAGGAGCTATGACTTGGATAACAAGTTAGACCTTTACTTTGGCATAAAAGCGAGCTGGTTTCTACCTATCTACGACAAACACGCGCAAAAATATTACTACTACTAATGCGCTGGTTGTATAGCATTCTTATTCATTTATATGGAGTGATTTTACATGTAGCTGCACTATTCAATCCAAAAGCCAGATTATGGGTTGATGGCCGTAAAAATTACTTTGAGAAATTATCTCAACTCGAGTTTAAAGGACATTGGGTTTGGTTTCATACGGCAAGCTTAGGAGAATATGAACAAGCGAAACCTGTAATAGCGGAACTCAAAAAAAGCAGACCCGATTCAAAGTTTTTAGTAACATTCTTTTCGCCATCAGGGTACGAAATTCGAAAGAACGATGAAACAGTGGATTCTGTTCTATACCTTCCACTAGACACAAAAAAAAATGCTAGCCAATTTTTAGATCGCGTAAATCCTGAATTGGCCGTTTTTGTGAGGTATGAATTCTGGCCTAACTTTTTAGATGGGCTTCATAAGCGAGAAATCCCAACGGCAGTTATAGCTGCAAATTTCAGAGAAAGTCAATTTATGTTCTCAAGTTTTGGCGGCTATGTTCTTAACCGAATTAAGAAACTTAGCGCGATAACGGTTCAAACGGAGAAGTCTGTGGAATTGCTCACTTCTAACGGAGTTGAAAAAGAAAAAATTTCTGTTGCTGGAAATAGCCGTGTAGATCAAGTTGCAAAAATTGCAAGTAACAAATCATCAAATAAAATTCTAGAAGCTTTCTCAGAAAATCGAAAAGTTTTGATTCTTGGTAGTTCCTATGCCAAAGAAGAAAGTTTTATACGGTCTATTCTCATTGAGGAGCAACCATTACGAATTCTGATTGCCCCCCATTATGTAGATGAAGCCAACATAAAAAGGCTAATCAATAGTTTACCCGTCATTCCATTGCGATATAGTCTAGCAGACGAAGGAGCCGCATCGGTTTCTAGTGTTATGATCTTAGACACCATGGGTATGCTGGCACAAAGCTATCAGTACGGAGATTATGCACTTGTCGGGGGCGGTTTTAATGATGGCTTGCATAGCATTCTTGAACCAGCAGCCTTTGGACATCCTACTTTTTTTGGACCAAAGCATCATTCGTTTCCTGAAGCTACAGCCCTTATTGAAAAAGGAGGTGCTTTTGAAGTAACTAACTCTGACGAATTTGAGAAAGAGTTCAATAAATTATTCGAAAGCGAGCTTGAATACGAGAGATCAAGAAAAGCTGTTCATCAATACATTTCTGAACAAAAAGGTGCCGCAAACAAAATTGCGCAAGTGCTATTAAGTCTAATAAATCAGCAATAAAACGACAACCTTAAGACCAAATTTTACATTCCATGAATGTTGAGGAATTCAGGCTATACTGCCTAAATAAACGAGGTGTAACAGAATCTTTTCCATTTGACGAAAGCACATTGGTATTTAAAGTCATGAACAAGATGTTTGCTCTAACAGGGTTGAATGCCGAGGATTTCAGAGTGAATCTTAAATGTGATCCTGAAAAAGCATTGGAACTAAGAGAGGAATTTGATTATGTTCTACCAGGCTACCACATGAGCAAAAAACACTGGAATACCATAATCTGTGAATTTGCCACAGACATTCAGATTAAATCTTGGACAGACGATTCTTACCAACTAATAGTAGCATCGCTTCCAAAGAAAATTCAAGCAGAACTAAATGAGTTAACAAATGGGCATGAGTAAGGATGAAATTACAATTAGTGAATTGAGGTTCAAACCCTTTTTAAGTGAATCTAGAATTCTGGCTGAAATTTCCAATCTTTCTGATGTAATCGACTCACATTACCGAGACCAGAATCCTATTTTCTTATGTGTTCTAAACGGAAGTTTCACTTTTACTTCTGAAATTCTTAGACATTTAGATTTCCCTTATGAAACGGCTTTTGTAATAGTGAAGTCTTATGATGGCACTACTTCTTCAAACACTATTAAAGAATTTATTGGTTTAACCTCTTCGGTAAAAGACAGACACGTCATAATCTGCGAAGACATTGTTGAAAGTGGATTGACCACAAATTATTTGATTGGTAAACTAAAGGACCAAGAACCTAAGTCAATAATGATTGCAACCCTCCTTTTTAAACCGAATCAACTGAAATATTCTGATCTTCCAATAAAATATGTTGGCTTTGAAATTAGCGATGAATTTGTTGTGGGCTTTGGCTTAGACTATAATGAAAAAGGGAGAAACCTCAGATCGATTTACCAGAAAGTCGATTAATCGTTGCCGCCCAATTTGTACAAGACGCTATTGATAAAACTCATAATCAACGAGAATAAAATAGCCCAAAGCCAACCATCAACATAAAATCCATCAATCCAGTTTTGAGCTAAAAGCACCACAATGGCATTGATTACCAATAGAAAAAAACCAAGAGTAAAAATGGTAAGCGGTAAAGTGATTATGATTAAAAATGGCTTTAGCGTAACATTTAAAATGGCTAATACGATTGCTACGATTAATGCCGCCTTAAAATCTTCTACATGAATTCCTTTAAGCAACCAAGCAGTAGCAAACACACTTAAAGTATTTACCACTAATCGCATAATTAACCCAGGGCTATTACGCCTCATATCATTTTCCATAGAACCTTAACTTGAGGCGTTAAGATACCATTTTTATCAGGCCAAGCTTTGCATTTCAACCAACTTGTGATAAGTACCTTTTTTTGCTAATAATTCATTGTGCTTACCGCGCTCAACAATTTCACCTTGATCCATCACTAAAATCTCATCTGCATGTTGAATGGTTGATAGACGGTGAGCAATAACTAATGAAGTTCTATTCTCCATCAAATGATTCAATGCATCTTGAACTAACTTTTCAGATTCTGTATCTAGGGCGGAAGTAGCTTCATCTAATATCAAGATAGGAGGGTCACTCAAAAG
>JAOARK010000115.1 GCA_025210575.1 Schleiferiaceae bacterium | reverse complement strand
TCTATGGATTGCTACCTGAAGAATATCGTTTTTCTCGAGCTATTATTCTTTTAGGAGCAGGATGGGCGCTTATCATTCTCCCTCTTTATCGTTTTGTATTACAACGTTTATTTAAGATCAACTTCTTTAGCGATGAAAGTCTCAATAAACGCGTTCTATTGGTTGGAGAAAAAGAAGAAACCGAACGCGTACTTTCAATTATTACAACCACAGGAGCAAGACCTGGATTTACTGATATCTTAACCCCTCAAGAATTGAACAATCTTGAGAGTATAAAAGAGAAGATCGAAGTATTTAAAATAGATGAATTGATCTTTTGTTCAGAAAACCTAAGTAGTGCTCGTATTATTGAATACATGGGTAAACTAAAGGGATTGAATATTGAGATCAAGATTGCTCCACCCGAGAGTTTATTTGTTATTGGAAGTAATTCCATACACACTCAAGGCGACATTTACTCTATTAAAGTCAATAAAATTGCCCAACCACATGAAAAGCGAAACAAGCGTTTGTTTGATTTGGTTGTTTCTATTCTAGGACTGGTTCTCTTTCCTATTTTGATTCCTTTTCAAAAAAAACCAAGCGGTTACCTCATGAATTGCTTAGCTGTTTTGTTTGGAAGGAAAACATGGGTAGGTTATGCCGAAAATACGTCAAGGGAAAAGCTACCTCAATTAAAGCCTGGGGTTCTTAATCCTTCAACTCCCCATCAAGAGCGCAACCTTGATAATGTTCAAAAAGCACAGCTCGACTTTTTGTACGCGAGGGATTACAATGTTAAAATAGATGCCGATATTCTCTTAAAATCGGTAAGAATGCTAGGTAATTCATAGAAAACTAAGCACTTAGCACAAAGCATATTTATCACCTTTCTGGGCTGCTTTATTTATTACTTTTGACACCCTTTAAAATTAGCACGAAAGCATGGCACAATTTGAACTAATCATGCCCAAAATGGGCGAAAGTGTAGCCGAAGCTACCATTACAAATTGGTTAAAAAGTGAGGGCGATATGATTGAAGAGGATGAAGCTGTCCTTGAAATCGCCACCGATAAAGTAGATTCTGAAGTACCCTCTCCTGTTGAAGGAAAATTAGTTAAAATGCTTTTTAATGTAGATGACGTTGTTCAAGTAGGACAAGCCATTGCATTAATAGAAACGGATGGCGAAGGCGCTGTAGAAGCACCTGCCGCTGCATCTGCAAATGGCACAGCCAAGGTTGAAGAACCTAAAGAAGCTGAAACGGTAATGGCAAGTGTTGATGCTGCTGTGGAAACTGTTTCTGGTGAGATCGTTAAAAACTCGAACGGACGTTTTTACTCTCCGCTCGTAAGAAATATTGCAAAGCAAGAAGGAATTGGTCAAGCTGAACTTGATGCTATTTCGGGTACAGGATTAGAAGGTAGAGTGACTAAAAATGACATTCTTTCTTATGTTGAAAATAGAGGTTCTGCTCCAGCTCCAGCTGCATCTCCAGCACCTGTAAAAGTAGCAGCCACACCTGCGGCTCCTGCTAAACCAGCTCCTGCTCCTGTTTCAGTAGGCGCAGGCGATGAGATCATCGAGATGGATCGTATGCGTAAGCTCATTGCTGATCATATGGTGATGTCTAAGCAGACTTCTCCACACGTTACTTCTTTTGTTGAAGCTGACGTAACAAACATTGTAAACTGGAGAAATAAGATAAAAGGAGAGTACCAAAAAAGAGAAGGTGAAAAAATGACCTTCACTCCTATCTTTATCGAAGCCATTGTTAAGGCAATTAAAGACTTCCCAATGATTAATATTTCTGTAGATGGTAACAACATCATCAAAAAGAAAGACATCAATATTGGAATGGCTGCAGCTTTGCCTTCAGGAAACTTAATTGTTCCGGTAATTAAGCAGGCGGATATGTTAAACTTAAACGGTTTAACAAAACAAGTGAATGATCTAGCGAACAGAGCACGTAATAATGCGCTAAAACCGGATGAAATTTCTGGTGGAACTTATACTGTTACTAATGTGGGTACCTTCGGAAACGTTATGGGTACTCCAATCATCAATCAACCACAGGTGGCAATTCTAGCTCTAGGAGCCATTCGTAAAATGCCTGCAGTAATTGAAACTCCTGAAGGAGACTTTATAGGTATTCGTCATAAAATGTTCTTAAGTCATAGCTATGACCACAGAGTTGTTGATGGTTCTCTAGGAGGAATGTTTGTAAAGAGAGTGGCCGAGTATTTAGAGGCTTGGGATCCTAACAGACCCATTTAATAAGTATTTAATATCAAACTTTAATAATCCCGCTAAACAATTAGATTAGCGGGATTCTTTTTTATACCCCTAATGGAATTAAAATTAAAACGACCCATATGCTTTTTCGACATTGAATCAACCGGTGTTAGTGTTGTAAAAGACAGAATTGTTGAACTGAGTGTATTGAAGGTTTTTCCAAATGGAACTTCCGAGTCTAAAACATGGCTTGTTAATCCAGAAATGAAAATACCTGCAGAATCTATGGCTATTCATGGCATTACTGATGAAAAAGTAGCCAATGAACCTACTTTTAAGCAACTTGCCTCTGCTGTGCATAGCATGATCAAAGATTCTGATCTGGCAGGATACAATAGTAATAAGTTCGATATACCTATGTTGGCTGAAGAATTTTTGCGTGCTGATATTGAATTCGACATGAGCAAGAGAAAAGCTGTTGATGTGCAAAACATTTTCCACAGAATGGAGCAACGTACTTTATCTGCCGCTTACAAATTCTATTGCCAAAAAGATCTGGAGAACGCACATTCAGCAGAAGCTGATACAAATGCCACCTACGAAATTCTGAAAGCACAATTAGACCGTTATCCAGATGATATCGAAAACGATATTGACTTTTTAAGTGATTTTTCTAACCGCCAACGCGTTGCTGATTTTGCAGGGTTTATTGCTTTCAATGACAAAGATCAAGAGATCTTTACCTTCGGAAAGTATAAAGGAAGATTGGTAGAAGATGTTCTCAAAGAAAATGAAGGCTACTACGGCTGGATTCAAAATGCCGACTTTCCGCTATACACCAAAAAAGTATTAACGGCTATTAAGCTTAGAAACTTTAATAGATGAAAATAATTTGTGTTGGTAGAAATTACGCTGATCATGCCAAAGAATTAAACAACGAAGTTCCTAAGGAAGCTGTTCTTTTCTTAAAGCCAGAAACAGCGATCATTCACAAAAACATGCCTTTTTTCATTCCTGACTTCAGTAATGAGGTGCACCATGAATTAGAATTGGTTGTTAAAATCAACAAGCTCGGTAAACACATTCAACCCCAGTTTGCGCATAAATACTATAGTGAGCTAACTGTAGGTATTGACTTTACAGCGAGAGATGTTCAAGCAGAATGCAAGAAAAAAGGCTTGCCATGGGAAAAGGCTAAAGCTTTTGACGGATCAGCATTAGTGGGAAAATTTGTTAAGAAGGATCAATTTTCTGATGTCAATGCATTGAATATTAAAATGACCAATAACGAGAATGTTGTGCAAGAAGGCAACACTTCAGATATGTTGAATAGTATTGATCAACTGATTGCTTACATTTCAACATATTTCACTTTAAAAATTGGAGATTTGATTTTTACGGGAACACCTTCTGGAGTAGCACCTGTCAAAAAAGATGATTTTCTTGAGCTTTATTTAGAAGAAGATAAATTGGCACAAGTAAACGTTAAATAATTCCCGTCCACATTAAATAAATTAAACAAGGCTCGAATACCCCTTTTTTTATATTTGTAGGCCATCACACTAGGTATATAATAGAAAATTATGAAGTTAAGAATACTAGGATTTTTTGTGCTGTTTTTATCTTTTGGAATGTACGCTCAGATGCCTGAGTCTACAACAAGTCCAATTGATACTTTGTTCATGGAACGTTTTGATCCACCAAGTGGACCAGACAGTGTAAAAACGTACAACAACGTGCCAGGAAACACGAAGGTTTGGAATGATACAAACTTCTTGTCTACGAGTGCGCCAATGAGTTACCACGCACAAACCGAACCATTCGATATTCTTTATTTTGAAACAGATTCGTTTTCAACATTGGGAAAACGATTTGTTCGTTTGAAGTTTTCTCACATCTGTAAGATTTACTTCTTGAACAAAGGGTTTATCCAAGTATCGGTAGATTCAGGAAATACATGGGTTTCTTTGGACTCTAACCATTACCAAGGAAATTCTCCAAACTTCAAGCTTCTAGGTTATTTCTACGAAAACTCTTATCCTTCTCAAACTCAAACTCCTTATTGGGGTGGCCCGACAATCGTTCCTCCTGGAGCAACACCTACAAATCAGTGGTGGGCTAATGAAACTTTTGATATATCTGATATTGCTGGAACGATTCAGCCTAATGGTGACACAGGATATGCTGATGTACGTGTGAGATTTGCATTGACTTATGGTAGTGGTCAGAACATTGCCTCTGGTTGGTATGTAGATGATCTATTAGTTGAAGGATCGCCTTGCGAATTGCAAGAACCAACCATCAATTGGAACCTAATTCCTCAACGCTATCCGATTGGAGCACGCTATAGTATTACTGAAAAAGTTCGTTTTGAAGCTGAAGATAACGCAGGTCTTGATAGTGCCTTGATTCATTATCGATTTAATGGTGGGCCTTGGCAGACAGCCAAGATGAACCCACTCAGTACACCTACGTGTAACAATACAACCACAACTATTCAGTTCGATTATGATATTACCAATATTGCTTTACATGATTCGGTAGACTGGTATGTGGAAATCTTTGACTGCTCTTGTCCGAATGTGAAAAGGGATCCAGTTATAAATATATTACCTAATTATTATACATTCTGGCGTAACGTGGCACCTCCTCCAATATGTGGTACTGCTACTCCAGGGTCATTCCCGAACGTGGTTGATGTATTCCCATGGACAGAAGATTTTGAAAATGCAGCCTATTGGGTTCCCGGTACAGGAGCTGGTTCAACAGGAACAACGCATAGAGGTGATTTCCCAACAACGAATCCTCCAAATGGATTAAACTGGGCGGTTGCTCCTAACCCTATTCAACCAGGTTATGCATGGAGTGTTAGAAACGCTGCAACAGCGACAAACCAAACTGGACCAAACTCAAATCACACACCAGGTGGTTCTAACTTCTTGTATACAGAAGCAAGTCAAGGTAACAACAACGCTACAACTCAGTTAGTTACTCCTTGTATCGATCTTACCAATGTGCCATGTGCTGGACTTGAGTTCTATTATCATATGTACGGAAATGATATTAACAGACTTGTTCTTATTGTTGATACAGGTACAAATACATCTGTGTACACACCAAATATTTGGAAACAAATTGGTGCCGTTCAAACGAATTCAAATGACCCTTGGCAACGAGCTTTCGTTTCTTTAGAAGAATTTGCTGGTAAGACGATTCGCTTAAACTTTGTTGGAAAAAGAGGAAATGGTGATAAAGGAGACATTGCTATCGATGATCTTCGCATTTACGAGCCTCAACCAGTTGATATGGAAATCGTGAATTACTTCACTCCTGAAAATGGTTATTGTGAGTACTCAAGTAACGATAGTGTTACAGTTAAAGTAAGATCGACTGGATGTGTTACTCAAAGTAAAATTCCAATTGGATATTCTGTAAAAACTTTACCAAACGGTCCTACTACAGTTACTTGGGATACGGTTTATGGTAACATAAAAACAGGTTTTGAAACTGATTTTAAATTTGGTGTTGGTGCAAACTTATTAGGATACAACCACTACGAGATTTATACGTTCACAAATATGCCTGGAGATGGTAACACTTCGAATGATACATTAGGACCATTTTACGTTGATCACGAGCAGCCATATAACACTTGGCCTTACGTAGCCACTCATGATGCTTCTCCTTGGGTTCCTGGTAACGGTACAGCAACGAACCCAGGTACTTTTGACACTACATTATTTATGCCTGTTCCTTTCCCAACGAGTGGTCAATACTCTTGGATGGTAGGAACACAATTAACTCCAACTACAAATACAGGACCTCGTAGAGATCGTTCATATACAGGTAACTACATTTATACAGAAGGGGACTTTGGTGGAACAAACGCGCTTCTTGTTTCAAGATGTATGGATCTTACAGGTATGACTAATCCTTCTTTGGATTTCTGGTACCATATGTATGGAACTGGTGTAGGTGCCATATTTGTTCAAATCAAGAAACCAGGAGAAAATGGTTGGTCATTACTTCCTGGAGCGGTAATTAGTGGACAACAGCAACAAGCTGAAGTTGATCCATGGAAGTTCAAGCATTTTGACTTGACTACTTATGCAAATCAAATTATTCAGATCAGAATTATTGGTCAGAAATCTGGTGCTGGTACAATGGCAGATATAGCTATTGATGACTTGACCGTTTATGATCAAGGAGCAACAGATGTAGGAGTTGTATTAGTTGGTCCTCCTAAAGTAAGAATCGATTTACTTAACCCTGTACTTCCAAAAATGAACATTAGAAACTTTGGTCGTCAGGCAGTGTCAAACATTCCTATAGAGTATACTATTACTCCAAGTTGTGGACCTAACGCAGGTGTGCCAGTTACTTATAACGACACCTACACAGGAACAATTCAACCTGGAACTGAAGTTGTATTTACTGCTTCTTCAATGCCTACTTATCCGAAAGGAGATTTTGAATTCTGTGCAAAGACAAACAAGACAGGCGATAATATTTCTCACAACGATGGTGTTTGCTCTCGCTCAGTGGGTTGGCCAGAAGAATTTATCCAAAATGGATTCTATGAAGACTTTGACAATTGTATTACTGGTGGTTCTTACTTAGGAGCTTGGCCTTCGGGAGATTTAAGAATCTTCGAAGTAGGTACTCCAATGAACTCGCCAATTACTGCAGCTGCTTCAGCGCCAAATGCCGCGATGTCTGGTCTTGCATTCAATTATTTTGCAAGTAAAGAAGAGTATTACAACCTTCCACGCTTTGTAGGATTTGATACGATTGCGGGTGCTCAAATTCGCTTTGATCACTCTTACGCACTAGGTGCTGCAGATGCAATTACATTCGAATATTTTATTGGTGGACAGTGGGTGATCCTTGGTTTCCCTGGTTCTTCTTTCTGTCCTACTTGGTATAACGGATCTAACATTCCTGCTTTAAATAGTGGTAATGGATGGACGGGTTCACTTTCAGGAAACTGGGAGTCTACATGTTGGCCACTTGCTGTGTTCAACTACAGCCAGGCTCCATTTATCTCTAGATTTAGATTAACAAGTACCACAGGTACAAATGCGGGTTGGGCAATTGATAATTTGGAGATTTATATCCCTCCACAAAACTCAGCTGCTCCAAAGCCTGGTTCTATTAGAACGGTAGAGAACATTCCTGTTCCAGATCAAGATAACCACATGCAGGTGAAAATTTTGAACTCTGGTGCCAAGAACCTTGATTCTTGTTTAGTTCAGTACTCTGTTGATGGTGGTAACACCTGGTCTCCACCAGAATTGGCGGTATTCAACCCTCCTATTCTTCCAGGTAGAGATAAGAAATATGAGTTCTTGACAAAATGGACTGCTCCACCAAGTGGTAACTACAACGTATGTGTAGTAACTTCTAGACCAAACAACAAGCAGGATAATTTGACAACTGATGATACATTATGTGAAAGCATTGTTGTTCCAGATAAAATCATCATGGCTCAAGATTCATCTTATTGTAATGATTTCGAAGACCCATCTCAAACAGATTGGTTAGTGAAAAACAGCTTCTATACAGATGGTGGTTTATTCAGCTGGGAAGAAGGAACACCTAATCAAGCACCGATTATTGGTGCGAGCAACGGTCAGAACGCTTGGATGACTAACCTTGATTCTAACTATAGACAACGTGATTCATCTGCAGTTCATACTCCATTCTTCGTAGTAGACTCTGGCGTTACGTATAAGATGAGCTTCATGCACAACATCTCTAGTGAAGTTTATCACGATGGTGGTAACGTGGAAGTATCGCATGATGGTGGTATCACTTGGTATACTGTTGGAGATCGTTTACCAACAAATACATGGTATTCTCATGACCACATTACAGCACTTGATGTAATCAGACCGGGATGGTCTGGTGAATCAAATGGATGGGTTCCAGCAGAGATTAACATTAAGTTCGATGCAACACGCACAAGTATCTTTAGATTTAGATTCGGTGCTGACCACTCTTGGGAGTACGCAGGTTGGGCGATAGACGAATTCTGTTTCGCTGCTACTTCAGACAGTCCTGATTGTACCATCGGAATTGATGATCAGAATTTGGATAACATTGGAATCGGTAACGTTATTCCAAACCCAACTTCTGGAGATACTTACATTCCTTTCGTGATGAACAAATCAGGAAATGTGAAAGTAAGCGCAGTGAACATGTTGGGTCAGAAACTTATGGAAGTTGACCAAGACTACGAATTAGGTGAAAATCGAGTAGATTTCAACGTGAGCACTTGGTCTAAAGGTGTGTACTTTGTAATCTTCGAATTCGAAGGAATGCAACACACGCGTAAGATGATTGTTCAATAGAATAAAACAAACTAGATATAGAAACCTCGTCATATTGACGAGGTTTTTTTATGTCTATACGTCAGATAATTTCAAAAGCCAATGCCATATTGACGTGATATTTTGAAGAAATCTCATTTGGCTTAGTACTTGACCAAGTCATGGAAAAAAGTAAAATGAACTTCAATAAATTCACAATAAAAGCACAAGAAGCACTTCAAATTGCTCAGCAATACGCAAGTGATATTCAAAACCAATCCATTGAAAATGGGCATGTTTTACATGGGTTGATGCAAGCAGATGAAAATGTATTGAACTACATTTTCAATAAAATGTCTATCAATAAAGAGATTTTGGATAAGGCTTTGGAATCAATTATTCAATCCTATCCAAAAGTTCAGGGAGGAAATCAACACCTATCTAGAACTGCAGGAGACGCATTAAGTCAAGCTGAAAAAGCAGCCACAAAATTTGGTGATGAGTTTGTATCTCTAGAGTTTATGTTCTTAGGTATTCTTAAAACAAAAGACCAAGTGAGTCAAATGTTGAAAGATGCTGGGTTAAACGAAAAAGATGTGCTATCAGCAATAGAAGAGTTGAGAAATGGCAACAAGGCCAACTCGGCCTCTGCTGAGGACACCTATAATTCTTTAAATAAATATGCCAAAAACCTGAACAAGCTTGCTGAAGAAGGGAAGCTTGACCCGGTAATTGGCCGTGACGAAGAGATTCGTAGAGTATTGCAGATCTTATCAAGAAGAACCAAGAATAATCCAATACTAATTGGAGAACCTGGCGTGGGTAAAACAGCTATTGCTGAAGGTTTAGCCCATCGAATTATTAAAGGTGATATCCCTGAAAACTTGAAGAATAAGAACATTTATTCTTTAGACATGGGTGCGCTGATTGCCGGTGCAAAATTCAAAGGGGAATTTGAAGAGCGCCTAAAAGCGGTAGTTAAAGAAGTAATTTCGGCAGATGGTGAAATAGTATTATTCATTGATGAGATTCATACGTTAGTTGGTGCCGGTGGTGGCCAAGGGGCGATGGATGCTGCTAATATTCTTAAACCAGCATTGGCTCGTGGAGAATTGAGAGCTATTGGTGCAACAACATTAGATGAGTACCAAAAGTACTTTGAGAAAGACAAAGCTTTAGAGAGACGTTTCCAAAAGGTTTTAGTTGATGAGCCTGACACAGAAAGCTCCATCTCTATTCTTCGAGGAATAAAAGAGAAATACGAAACACACCATAAGGTTAGAATCAAAGATGAAGCTGTAATTGCTTCTGTAGAACTTTCTCAACGATATATTTCAGATCGTTTTCTACCAGACAAGGCCATCGACTTAATGGATGAAGCTGCTTCTAAACTGAGAATGGAGATCAATTCTAAACCTGAGGAGATTGACATCTTGGATAGAAAGATCATGCAGCTTGAAATAGAGCAAGAAGCTATAAAGCGTGAAAATGACAAGAAAAAACTTGCCGTTATTAAAGAAGAGCTGGCTAACCTCTTAGAAGAGCGAAATGAGCTTCAAGCCAAATGGGAAACAGAGAAAAGCGTTGTTGATAGCATTCAAACGGCCAAGGAAGATATTGAGAATCTAAAGCTAGAAGCCGAACAAGCAGAGCGTAGCGGTGATTTTGGCTTGGTGGCGGAAATACGCTATGGTAAACTGAAAGATGCAGAAGAACGCCTAGAATCGGCTAAGGCGAGTCTAATTGAAATGCAAAGTAATTCTCCTTTAATTCAAGAAGAGGTTACAAGCGAAGATATAGCAGAGGTAGTCGCAAGGTGGACAGGCATCCCCGTTAGCAAAATGTTGGAAAGCGAAAGGGAAAAACTTCTTCGTCTTGAAGATGAATTGCATAAACGCGTGGTTGGTCAAAATGAAGCCATCGTAGCCGTTTCTGACGCCATTCGCAGAAGCAGAGCAGGTTTAGCAGACGAAAAGAAACCTATTGGCTCTTTTATCTTTTTAGGAACCACAGGTGTAGGAAAGACTGAATTAGCAAAGGCATTGGCAGATTATTTATTCAATGATGAAAATGCCTTGACGCGAATAGATATGAGTGAATACCAAGAGCGTCATGCCGTGAGTAGATTGGTTGGTGCGCCTCCCGGGTATGTTGGCTATGATGAAGGTGGACAACTCACTGAAGCAGTAAGAAGAAAACCTTATTCGGTTGTTTTATTAGATGAAATCGAAAAGGCACATCCAGACACATTTAACATCTTGTTGCAAGTGTTAGATGACGGAAGACTCACTGATAACAAAGGCCGTACGGTGAATTTCAAGAATACAATTATCATCATGACTTCGAATATGGGCAGTCATATTATTCATGAGAATTTTGAGAAGATCGATGAATTTAACAAAGAGCAGATTCTTGAAGATACCAAATGGGGAGTAATGGAATTGTTAAAGAAAACGGTTCGTCCAGAATTCTTGAATCGCGTGGATGAAACGATCATGTTCAAGCCATTAGAAAAGAATGAGATCATGAACATCGTGAAACTTCAACTCGACATTTTGAAAGAAAAGCTAAGGGAGAAACAAATCACTTTAGACTTTACAAATGAGGCATTGGAGTACATCTCACGATCAGGGTTTGACCCTCAATATGGTGCAAGACCAGTTAAACGAGCTATTCAAAAGCAAATTCTCAATGAGTTGTCTAAGGAGATTATTGCTGGCAAAGTGCATGCAGAAAGTATCATTCTTGCTGACAGTTTTGAAGATAAAATCGTCTTTAGAAATGTACAACATCCTGCAGCAATCTAAACTGCAGATCCCATATATATCCTCAGCTCCGAAGAAATTCGGAGCTTTTTTATTTCCAAGCAAACCTCAGCTTATATTCGTGGCGTATGGGCATTAAACAAAAAGTACAACAATTTCTAAGCGATAAACTGGGGGTAACCGAAAACAAGATCCTTATACAAGGACTTTCCTCTTATATTACTCTTTTAGGTGGCGATATACTCTCACTTCCATTGGCAATCAAATCAGATGTTCTTACCAACATTCGAAATAAATATGGAATAGATGAATTCAACACTGCTCTTCATCGCAATGATGTAATGCTATATAACCATATTATTCACTACGGCCAAGACACCTCAACAGCGGTGACCACTTATTTTGAAGTGGGAGTAGATATTGCTCAAAAAGTGTCTGAACTATGTGACGGAAACACAAAAGAAATTCTTGATTTTGGAAGTGGTTATGGAAGGGTTTCTCGATTCTTACCTTTCTACTTCAAAGACGCTTCAATAGAAGTTACAGAGGTTAAGCCTGCTTCTATGCAATTCCAAAAAGAGTATTTAGGCTTTAATACAATTACTCATGGAATTGATGCTAGCACCTTTAATGCCAAACCTAAAGACCTGATTATAGCAGTTTCTGTCTTTACTCATCTCACTCTAGAAGATTGTGAAAACTGGATTGAAAAATTAAGTCAATGTTTAAAAGAAAATGGCAGATTTATCTTTACTTATAACAATATTGAAAAGTGCCCATTTAAAAATAATGGTGAGTTTCATTTTGAGACACAAAGTGAGGACTCTTCAAACTCAGGAATACCAGATAGATTAGATGATGTAAACACCTATGGTTCTACCTACTTCTCGAATCAACTATTGGAAAAGCTAATTGGCGATATAGGATGTTCTTTAGAAATCAAGTCTGAATACATCGGAACGCATAACGTGGCGATCGTAACCAAAAAATAAGGGCGAATTTTCATTCGCCCTACTCTATTTAATTGTTTTGTTGTTGTTGCTCATTGGCTTCCTGCTCCTCTTGTTCATCTAGCCAACCTCCACCAAGTGCTTTGTATAAATTAATGTAGGCACTCAATAGCTGACGATAAGTTTGCGCATAGCTCAACTCCGCCTGAAACGCTGCTTGTTCATTGTACAACACTTCTAGATAACTCGTAACCCCTTTGTCATATCGAGCACTAGAAAGATCTCTTGCCTTTAATGCAGCCACAACATAATTACGTCTGGCTTCTAATTCTTTATGTAAAGTTTCAATCTCAATTAAAGCATCTTGAACTTCCCCAAAAGCATTAAGCACTGTTTTCTCGTATTGATATAATGCCTGCTCGGTCCTTGCTTTCTCAATTTCCACTCTTCGTTTGTTCTTGTTAAAATGGAAAAGCGGACCTAAAAGATCACCTCCTACACTCCAAGCAGCACCTGCT
>JAOARK010000011.1 GCA_025210575.1 Schleiferiaceae bacterium | reverse complement strand
TACGACAATTGGTTCTGCAGGTTTAGATCTTCGTGCAAACCTCGAAAATCCAGTTACTTTATTCCCTGGTGAATGGAAACTCGTTCCTACTGGGTTATCAATAGCATTGCCAGTAGGATACGAGGCTCAAGTTAGGCCAAGAAGTGGCTTGGCTTACAAACATGGTATCACTGTGTTGAACAGCCCTGGTACTATTGATGCAGATTACAGAGGCGATGTTGGAGTTATACTCATTAATCATTCAAAACATTCTTTTGAAATTAAAAATGGCGAAAGAATTGCACAGCTCGTAATAGCTAAGCATGAACAAGCTGAATGGATAGAAGTAAAAGAATTAGATAAAACAGAAAGAGGTGCTGGTGGTTTCGGAAGCACCGGCAAACAATAAATAAAAAGACCAAATGAAAATTATTGTACCCATGGCGGGAAGAGGATCGAGACTTCGTCCTCACACTTTAACTACTCCAAAGCCTTTAATCCCAATTGCTGGAAAACCGATAGTTCAAAGATTGGTTGAAGACATTGTAAAGATCTGCGGTGAGCAAGTAGAAGAAATTGCCTTTGTCATTGGTGATTTTGGTGATGCAGTTGAAAAACAATTAATTGGAATTGCTGAAGGACTAGGAGCCAAAGGTTCTGTTTATTATCAGGACAAGCCACTTGGAACTGCCCATGCCATTTTATGCGCTGCACCTGCACTAGACGGGGAGACAGTAATTGCTTTTGCGGACACTCTTTTTAGAGCGGATTTTACACTAGATCCGAATAGTGATGGAGTTATTTGGGTTAAACAAGTAGAAGACCCGAGTGCATTTGGTGTTGTAGAAATTGCAGAAGAAGGACACATAGCGAACTTTGTAGAAAAACCCGAAACATTTGTTTCTGACCTGGCCATAATCGGTATTTATTACATGAAAAATGGGCCAGCACTACGCGATGAAATGCAATACCTGATTGACAACAACATTACAGACAAAGGTGAGTATCAATTGACAGATGCCTTAGAGGCTATGCGCAAAAAGGGTGCGAAAATCAAACCTGGAAAAGTTGATCATTGGATGGACTGCGGCAATAAAGACGTTACAGTTGAAACCAATGCCAGAATGCTCGGGTTCTTGAATGGTGAAGCTGAACTAAAAGGTGAAGACATCACTTTAGAGAACAGCGAAATTGTAGAGCCTTGTTACATTGGACCTGGTGCGATCATTAAAAATTCTAAAGTTGGACCAGGTGTAAGTATCGGTGCCAATACAACAGTAGAAAATTGCACTTTAACAAACACTATTATTCAAAACGAAAGTTTGGTAAAGGATATCGACCTTGATAATTCTATGATTGGTAACAAGGCTGAAGTAAGTGGAAAGTTTAAAACCCTTAGCGTTGGAGATTTTTCTAAACTAGAAGCATAACATAATCTTTAAAAGAACACGTTGATTATGTTAGCAAACATAACTCCGTGTTCTTTCTATTTAAAAACAATCGTATTAAGCATTTAGCATTCATACTGGCATTATTTGTATCTGCTTCACTTTTAGCACAAGAACCATTAAATGCTAAAAAGCAACAAAAGTTCGATGCTGCTTTTTTTGAAGCCGAAAGATTCAAGGTGATAGAAGACTTTGATCAGGCAATTTTAAAGTATGAAGAATGTCTAAAAATTTCACCCAACCATCCGGTAGTTTTATACGAGTTAGCAGGACTCTATTTTATTGACAACCGAAATGAAGTTGCCTTGAACAGTGCCAGTAAAGCTGTTCAATTAGACAGTTTAAATGCATGGTACAGACTGAGGCTAATCAAAATACTACAAGTTGAAGGGAACAGAGCAGAGGTCATCAATCAACAAAAAATCCTTATAGACCAGAATCCAAACAGGTTAGACTTCATCTTTCAATTAGCCGAAACATATCTTATAGATCTTCAATATCAGAATTGCATTGATCTATTAACCGAGGCAGAGAGACTTGAAGGCATTACTGAGGATAAGTCAACACGAAAGAGAGATATGTATCTCTTGCTTAATGATGCAGACAAAGCAAGAGAAGAAATTGAAAAACTTGTTGAAGCTTACCCTACAAATGTTAACTACCTCGGTCAATTAGCCAATTTTTACAGTGATTATGGACCAGAACAAAAGGTTGAACCCACCTACCTTAAACTAATTGAAATGGCTCCTGAAGACCCAAGAGCATATTTGAATTTGGCATCATATTATCGGGAAACCGGCCGAAATGAAGAGTCTATATTTTATTTGAAATCTGCATTGGTCACCCCAAATCTCAATGTAGATGCAAAAATAAGTGTCTTAATGTCGCTCAATAATTTAGATCCTAAAGACACAGCAATGTCTTCATTAAGCTACGCCTTGTTAGATTCTACCCTGAAAGCACACCCAGAGGACCCTAAAATTTACACGGTATATTCTGACTTTTTGGTTAGAGATGGTAAGGATAAAGAAGCATTAACTTATTTAAGAAAGGCCGTAAAGCTTGGCGCCACGCAAAGACAGATACTTGAACAGCTCATTCTGCTGGATATGGAAGCTCAGGATTTTGAAGCAATGAGCAAAGATGCAGAAATGGCCATGGAGTACTACCC
>JAOARK010000010.1 GCA_025210575.1 Schleiferiaceae bacterium | reverse complement strand
TGGGTTGGTTGAAGAGCCCAACTTGAAAAAAACATTGAGCAGGAAGCAAAGGAATACTTTAAGCGAAGAGGCGAAGTATGCTTTTGTGGCAACCGAAGAAGCGCTTGAAATGGCGGGTTTAGATATTTCATATTTTGAAAACAATGATGTGGGTATCATTTACGGAAATGACTCATCGGCTAAAGCGGTTATTGAATCTGTTGATACGATAAGAGAAAAGAGGGATACCACCCTTGTAGGTTCGGGTTCTATATTTCAATCTATGAATAGTACCGTGACCATGAACCTGGCTACGATCTACAAGCTCAGAGGAATCAATTTTACGGTAAGTGCTGCTTGTGCATCAGGGTCTCATTCTATTGGAATGGGCTATCAATTGATTAAATCTGGCTTACAGGATATGATCATTGTTGGTGGAGCTCAAGAAATAAATGAATTTGCTTTTGGGAGTTTTGACGGTTTAGGTGTTTTTTCTGTTCGCGAAGATGCTCCGCATAAAGCATGTAGACCATTTGATAAAGATCGAGATGGTTTGGTAACAAGTGGTGGAGCTGCCAGTTTGGTTATAGAAACTTATGAATCAGCAGTGGCCAGAGGAGCAAATATTTTAGCCGAAATTACAGGTTATGGGTTTTCTTCAAATGGTGAAAACATTTCAAATCCAAACAAAGAAGGTCAGGTTAAATCCATAAGAATGGCCCTAGATATGGCGGGTATTCAGCCTGATGAAGTGGACTATATAAACGCACATGCTACTTCAACACCTGTAGGTGATAAATTTGAGGCCATGGCATTAAAGGAAGTGTTTGGTTCTCAAACACCGGTGAGTTCAACAAAAAGCATGACTGGTCACGAATGTTGGATGGCCGGAGCTAGTGAAATGGTGTATTGTTTATTGATGATGCAGAATGATTTTATAGCTCCTAACATTAATTTTGAAAATCCTGACGAACATAGCGCAGAACTTAATATTTTCGCGGAATCTGCAAAAGCCAATTTAAATTGTATAGCTTCCAATTCTTTTGGGTTTGGAGGAACTAACTCTACATTAATTATTAAAAAGGTATGACGAAAGAGGGTGCGATAGAAAAGATTAATGATTTTTTAATTGATGAGTTTGAAGTAGACCAAGAAGAGATAACACCTAACGCCAATATGCAAGAGGTCTTAGAACTAGATAGTCTTGACTATGTAGATTTGGTAGTGGTGATTGAAAGTAATTTTGGTTTTAAACTTACAGCCGAAGATTTCAAAGGAATCTCAACATTCCAAGATTTTTACAATCTAATTTACCTCAAGGCATCAGCTAATTAATGTCTTCGTGGTCGGGTAAAAGCCGTGGCAATTTACTGGGCTACAAAATAGTAGTAGCAAGCTTAAAGCTATTTGGCTTAAATGCTACTTACTTTCTGGTGCGATTAATTTCGTTCTATTTCTATTTGTTTGCGGGCAAGCCAAAGCGTGTTTTGATAGACTTTTATCAAAAGGGTATGGGATATTCACTCCCTGAGGCACGTGCGTATTGTCGCGAAAACTTCTATTTACTTGCTCAAAATTTACTAGACCGAATGGCTTTTGCACTCGGTTTAGGTCAAAAAATAAAGTATACTCAAAAAGGGGAACAGACTCTTGTGGATTGGGCACAAAAAAAAGAAGGTGGACTTCTGTTTTCTGGGCACATTGGTAACTGGGCTATTGCTGGAAATTTATTGAAGGATCTTGACGTAAAAGTAAATGTGTTAATGCTTGATAATGAGCATGAACGACTCAAAGAGTTTCTGAAGAGTCAACAAAGGCAACCACAGTTTAACGTTATTCCCATAAAGGAAGATCTCTCTCATTTAGTAGAAATCTACAAAGCGGTTAAGCGTGGAGAATTGGTTTGCATCAATGCAGATCGTTTTATAGAAGGTGCAAAAACGATTGATGTTTCTTTTCTCAATAAGACTATTAAGCTACCCGAAGGCCCTTTTATCTTGGCAAAAAAATTAAAGGTGAAATACACATTTGTATTCGCTGTTAAAAGCGGTAAATTCGACTATCATTTTAGCTCAACACCACCGGTGCATGCCACGTCTGACGAGAAGAAAATTGCTCAAGATTTTGCAAATGAATTAGAAGTGGTTGTGAAGGAATATCCACAACAGTGGTTTAATTATTATGACGTTTTTAATGCTTAGCTAATGGATATATCAGCACTGTTGCAACAAGATGTTGTGAATTTTATACCGCAGCGTTCGCCTATGGTAATGCTTTCTAGAGTGATTAGTTGCAATGAAAAAGAAGTAAAGACTGAACTCGATATTAGAGCTGATAATATTTTTACTGAGGAGGGTCGTTTTTCGGAATCTGGAATGCTTGAAAATATTGCTCAAACAGCTGCAAGCTCCGTTGGGATCTATGCCAAATTGAACAATCAAAAAGTACCTATAGGATTTATTGGTGCCATTAGTAAAGTGAATCTAATGAAGAATCCGAAAGTGGGTCAAGTACTTAAAACCGAGGTGGAGACATTGCAGCAAGTCATGAACATCACTTTAATTTCTGGAAAATGTTTTGTGGAAGGTGAATGCTGTATTGAATGTCAAATGAAAATTGTAATCGATCCATGAAGTACATAGAGAATGAGATTTATTTGAATGTGCGTTTTTCTGAGGTAGATTCATTGGGAATAGTATGGCACGGGAACTACTTGAAGTTTTTTGAAGACGGTCGTGAAAGTTTGGGTCTCATTTATGGAATGTCTTATCAGGAATTATATGATAAGAGATTGGTTGTGCCCATTGTAGATACACAAATCTCATTTAAGTCGGTTGTGAAGTTTGGAGATAAACTGAAATTGGTGACTCGCTTTTACAAACAAAAAGCCGCCAAACTTCATTATAAGTATTGGGTGTACAATGAAACAACAGGTCAACTGTCGGCAACCGGGAGTACTACTCAAGTGTTTGTAAATGAAGAATTAGAACTTCAGTTATTCACACCAGAGGTTTTTGAAGAATGGAAAAACAGTCTGGATTGGAAGGAAGAGTAGAGGTTTATATTGGCGCAGAAGAGATTATTTCACCTTTAGGAGATTCCGCTCAAGAGAATTTCAAAAATGCCTTGTTGGGAAAAACGGGTTTAAAAAAAGTTAGTCACTTTTTCGGAGAAAATAAACCTGCTTTTGTTGGTAAACTTGATAGTTACGCTGGAAGCGATAGGTTCTTTGATCTATCCAAAAACACGGTTCAAAAATCATTAAAGAATATTGCCTCTTCAGCACATGACGATCGTTGGTTATTGTTGCTCAGTACAACTAAAGGCGATATCGATAAGCTGGAAAATCACGATTTAGAAAAGCTCAACACTAATCGCATTGCTACTCAATTGAAAAATGAGTTTGAAATGATTGATGAAGTGGAAGTGATTTCAGTGGCATGTATCTCAGGGTTGGCTGCAGTTATTCATGCGGCAGATTCGTTGAGATTAGAGAAGTATGATCACATCTTGGTTTTAGGTATTGATTTGTTGACTGAGTTTACCTCTAAAGGATTTGAATCTTTTTTTGCGTTAGATGAGAATCAATGCAGGCCATTTGATAATGAGCGTAAAGGACTCAATTTGGGGGAAGCAGCAGCAAGTGTTGTCTTGTCCAGAGATGCTGCAATTTTTAATTCAACTCCAGTTGAGTATGTTTCAGGGGCTACATCCAACGATGCCAATCATATTTCAGGACCCTCTCGAAACGGAGAAGGCTTGTACAGAGCTGTTCAAAGAGCAATTGATTTTGCAGAGATTGAGCCTCAGTGGATTGACTACATTTCTGCGCATGGCACAGGTACGCGCTATAATGACGACATGGAGTCCGTTGCATTTACTCGAGCTATACTAAATGAGAAACCAGTGAATAGTCTTAAAGGGTATTTTGGACATACATTGGGAGCCAGTAGTTTAATTGAAATTGTAATGGGAATTCAATCCATGAAGAACAATACGTTGCTTCCTACTTTTGGTTGTGAATCCCCTGGCACTTCAGAAAAAATAAATGTATTGACGCAACCTATAAAAACTAATGTCGACTTAATGCTTAAGACGGCTTCTGGTTTTGGGGGGTGTAATGCTGCAGGGATTTTTAAGAAGTTATCATGAGTAGCTCAATTCTAACATATTGTAAGATTAGCAGCGGTAATGTGATGTTGCCTAAAGGCAAGGTGCAGACACTTAGTGAAGATATTAATGCATTGCTGAAGGAGTCTTATGCTTTTTTAGAGTTTTCATATCCGAAGTTTCATAAGATGGATAATCTGGCGAAAATGGCTATGGTTGGAGTGGAATATTTACTTCATGATTGTCATCCAAAGTGCGAGGATGATGAGATGGCGATGGTCTTTATGAATTCAAATTCTAGTATAGATTCAGATTGGAATCATCAAAAGTTGATCAATCAAAATAAGAATGTTAGCCCATCTGTATTCGTGTATACACTACCTAATATTTTGATGGGAGAGTTAGCCATTAAACATCAGTGGTATGGCGAGAATCTCTTTATATTAGCGCCTCAATTTTCGTTAGAAAAATGGCTTGACAAAGCAGAGCAATTATTTAAGTTGAACAAAGCTGAATATTGCATAGGTGGTTGGGTTGAGGTGTTTGAAAACGAATATGAAGCTAAGCTAATATTGGCCCAAAAAGGAGATGCCCAAAACGCAATCCCTTTGGCACAAGTGATGAATGACTTAAAAGGATAAAATGGCGCTAAGAGAAGAACTAAAAGAACAACTAATCGAACAGCTGAATTTAGAGGACTTAACACCGAAAGACATTGCAGATGATGCACCTCTTTTTGGAAATGGTTTGGGTCTTGATTCTATTGATGCCCTTGAGATTATTGTTTTGTTAGACAATGAATATGGCATAACACTTGCCAATCCAGACGAGGGGAAACGCGTATTTCAATCTATAAACAGTATAGCTGAGTACATCGAAGCGCACAAATCTTGAGTAAAGTTTGCATAACAGGAATGGGCATAACTTCCGGTCTTGGAATTGGGGTGGATGACCATTGTTCTGCATTAAAACAAGGTATAAGTGCCATTAAGTCTATAGACCAGTTTAGTACACCCATTTTGGGATCTGCTTTAGGTCGCTCTAATGCCGAACTCAAGGAATATCTCAAATTACCAGATTCAGAAATCATAAGTAGAACGGCCTTGCTAGGTGCTGTTGCGTTAGAAGAGGCGGCATCGGGTTTAAATGGATCTGAGTCGGTTGGGTTCATTAATGCTACTACTGTAGGTGGAATGGACTTGAGTGAGAATTACATGCAAGGCTTGTATCAGGGTAAGTCTGAAAATCCTGAATTGCTCAATATGCATGACTTGGGAACCGTAACTTCTTTTTTGGCGAGCAGGTTGCCTGATGTTCGATTTCAGAATACCATTTCTACTGCGTGTTCATCTGCAGCAAATGCTATTATGATTGGTGCTAAGCAGATAAAAGCAGGTTTAAATGAACGAATAATTGTTGGAGGGACTGACGCCCTTTGTGAGTTTACCATTCAGGGGTTTAAGTCTTTAATGGTTTATTCAAATGAATGGTGTATGCCGTTTTCAGAAGATCGCCAAGGTTTGAATTTGGGAGAAGGAGCCGCATACCTATTATTGGAAAGCGAAACTTCTGCAAAAAGGAACAACAGAAGAATTCTTGGTTATGTTCAGGGCTACTACAATGCCAATGATGCATTTCATAGCACAGGAACTTCTCCAGAAGGAAAAGGTGCACAATTGGCAATGCAAGGAGCACTGAAAACAGCTGGAATTGATGCCCAAGAGATTGACTATGTGAATGCGCATGGTACAGCCACGAAAAACAATGATGACTCTGAATTGAACGCCATGCAGCAGGTGTTTGAAAATAATATTTCTGCATTCAGTTCTACTAAAGCGGCAACTGGGCATACATTGGCTGCAGCAGGAGCTATTGAAGCGGTATTTTCATTAATTTCTCTTCAGGAACAAATGGTATTTGGCGGATTGAATTGTACTCAACCCATGAAAGGAAGCGAGAATTACATACACTCTTCTTCTGCGTTAGACTTGAATAGAGTTATGTCTAATTCTTTTGGGTTTGGCGGGAATTGTACCTCACTAATATTTGGAAAAGGTGAATAAGGTCTATATACATAATGCCTGTTCTATTTCCACTCAGGGATTACGTACTGGGCTAGATAGCTTAAGCGAAGTTGCTATACCTGATGAAATCAATGCCCAGCAACCTAATTTCAAAGAAGAACTGCCAGGAGTTCCGGTAAGGCGACTTTCTAAGATTTCTAAGATGGCAATGACGTGTGCCATGAAACTCTCTAACGACATTGAATGGGACGCCATTGTCTTTGCAACAGGGTTGGGAAATCTAGCGGATACCGAAAAATTTATCAAGACCTATAGTCTTTCAAAAGGACTAATTCCACCAACAAGTTTTACGCAATCTGGGCACAATACAATTACAGGTTTTATTGCTCTTCAATTAAAGAGCAACGCTTATAATATGACACACGTGCAGCGTGAACACTCATTTGAGTATGCATTGCAGGATGCAGTACTTCAGCTTTTGGATAAGCAAAATGTTTTGGTTGGAGCAGCGGATGAACATATTGACTTTTTGGATCAATGGTTATCTGAAATGAAGTATCCACAAGTCTTGATAGAAGAATTAAGTGAGGGAGCTGCTTTTTTTCATTTATCTAATCAACCATCCAATGTGGTGTTAACTGACATCAGTTTTTACAGTTTTGCAACAGATGTAGAAAAGGCATTTCTTAATTATTGTGAATCACAATCTATTGATCAGGAAAAGTGCTCCACCATATTAAGTGCGCCCACATTGTCTCCAGACTGGTCTGTAGACTTTGTAACAGAAAAGCACTTTGGGAGATTCTTTACAAATTCATCATTAGCCTTTCATGTTGCCGTTAGTAAATCACTGCAT
>JAOARK010000114.1 GCA_025210575.1 Schleiferiaceae bacterium | reverse complement strand
TCTTTCTCCTTTTAATAAGTTTAGGGCACTTTCCTTCGTAAAATCTTTTTTAGCCTTAGCAACTTCCTCTTTGTGATAGCTTTTCAACTCTCTTCGAAGCATGGCTTCAGCAAAACGTTTAACGTCTATATTCTCTTGTAATAGGAGTGGGGGAACCGTAGTTGGTTTACCGTCATCGCCTTTGGCTACCATAGTGAAATAACAGGTGTTTGTATGTTTTACCACCTTTGACTTTACATTTTCGGCTGTCACTTTAATCCCCACAACCATAGAGGTGTTACCAACGTAATTCACACGCGCCATAAGGGAAACTAAATCTCCAACTTCAACTGGCTCAAGGAATTCCACTTCGTCAACAGATACTGTTACGCAGTAATTCCCCGCATGCTTTGTTCCGCAAGCATAGGCTACTTTATCCATAAGAGATAGTAGTACCCCTCCATGAATTTTACCACCAAAATTGGCGTAAGAAGGAATCATTAGTTCTGTAATGGTTGTATCTGAGTAGTGAGGTTTGTTTGCTTCCATAAAAAAGAGGGCTTAATAGCCCCCTAATTTAAATCATCGTCTTGGATTGTAATCCAGTTGAAGTGTTTCGTTCGATGCAATTATAAAATTGAGATGTAACCACTTTTTTAGGCTTAAATCTGAAGTGAGGTATTTATTGGTTAAACCGTATTCTTCAAAAGCATATTCTGTGATCTCATTTAGTTTACGTGTATTGGTTGTTGTAGCTTTCATTTTCTCTTCGATTACCAGTAATTCTGAAATCTCGTTAATGGAAACAGGCTTAAACTCGTCATCATTCTTTTGACTAATTGCCTCGATAATAAATGCGTCTAAAAGTTTATCAGAAAGATCATTGAATAATTCATAATTATTGAAAGCGTCTAAACCATAAACTTCTCCATTTACAGCATAGGCAAGTCCCACAATATTCTCAGTTTTAAGAATGGCTTCCAAAGTTTTTCTGTATTCCTCTTGAAATTCAACCAATTTGTCATTTTCTAAGGTTAGTTGATAACTTGAAGTTGAAGCTGCATTTTCAACACGGATATTCGTATCGTCATACTTCTTCACCATATTTTCATTCAATTTATCTTGTTGTTCTTTCACTTTTCCCCAAACCATGCTTTGGTTTCCTTCTTTCTTCGCAGCAAACTTTAAGTCACGACTTGATAGATTTTTCTCACTATACGAGAATTGAGAAACATCTTCATTCCCTCTGTTTGTCCACCTTCCTTGTTCAACACAAAAACTATTCAAGGCCACATCAACACTATGTGGAGGAAGAATCAAATCCGTTTGTAAAGTCCTGTCTTGTTTTCCACCTTTCACAATATCTCCTGCCTGAATGAAGATATATTCATTACTAAGATTATCAATCGACAATGAATTTACCTGACCTGTTTCATTCAACTTCACCAAGTTATTCTTCATTGCCTCATTCAATGTCACATACTTTCTGTTGCTAATCTCCGCTTTAGATACTATCGCAAATACCTGTAGGTTTTCATGCTGGATAGGCTTTAATACTGTTAAGCTGCCTATAGCTAGCTCTTTTGTAGAATATGATTCAATGGAATCAACCTTTATTGAATCAGTTTGAGGAGGCGTTGGACCATCTGAAATGAAAATAGTGCCAAACCCCAATGAAATGGTAATGAGAATGATCAATACCACCCATAAGATGTGTTTGCTTTTCATAGTTTTAGTTTTTTCGAGTGAAGCGATTGCTCCATAAAATAACGGGATTCAAACTAGAGTTCGTATGAACGAACTGTTAATGACACGTTAATCTCAAAATCACATTTTAACAAAGGTTTGAATACGCCATGGAAATAGAATGTCCTGATATTTAAGTTGATACCCCAAATCGATTAAGAGGAGCTGAACATGTTTACCATTATGCACATAGGGCTTAAATGAAGTGCCAAGAATCTTCATGAACAGTACACCAAAACCCCTAATTATTGATGCTAAATAACCATGCAGAGGATAGCTTAAAGAAATCACCTCAGGTTGAGTATTTACTGCTTTTTGAAGAACAGACTTGAAGTCTGGGTAACAACAAATGACTTTGTCTAGTGTGACATAATTTCCCTTGAGTGCACTTAAATCGAGGCATGCGAAATCTCCAAATAACTGTGTAGAGCGGTCACTAAGATTTAGATCTAATGCATGCTTATTTGCTATTTTCTGATATCCTGAAGAGGCATCTACGCCAACAGTATTCTTTCCATTTTGTGAAAGAAACCACCATTGGAGAGCACCGATACCACCTCCAACATCAATGAGGACATCTTCTTGATGAATAGAAAAATTAGAAAGTTGATCAATAATTTTTTGTGTTACACGACCAGGACCTTTCTTGATATATTTTCTGTACTGTTTTTGTGCAGTTTTCAAATCAAATAATTGGTCTGCACCACAGCAGTGCTCTTGGATCGAGTTCATTTCTAACTTTTTCTAAAAATAGAAAACATTCAATTCTATAGCATTTCGTTAAATCGAATAATCAACCGTTAAATCATTCAATATTTTATTTGACTCACAATAAATAGAAAACCACTGTTGTTATATATGGCATGACTCACAATTAAAAACCGTTTAAAATGAAGAAGTTATTATTACTTTTTATAACCTTCTTTCTCGCGTTCAAAGGTTTTTCAGGAGTACAATCATTTGATTATGCCATTTTCTTCAACTCTGATGTCTATGAGTTGTCAGAAAAAAATCAGCAGCAGCTGGATGAAATTATCTCCTCCATACCCAATGGAGCTGAATTTGAAATTTACATTAAAGGGTTCACAGACGATGTTGGTACCAATGAGTACAACATTGGTTTATCAGAACGAAGAGCGCTTGCAGTAAAAAACTACATGGTATCCAAAGGCTTAAAGGCCAAGCTTATTAATATGGAATACTATGGTGAAGAGCAGCCCTCAAGACCCAATTCAACTGAAAACAACAGACGATTTAATAGAAGAGTTAGTGTGCAGCTAACCACAATATATTTTAATGATTTAGATGATCTACATAATGAATTGAATTCTAAAACACGCACAACTTTTCAAATCAACTCCACAAAACAAAACAAACTGGAAGGAAAATTAGGCACCCAGCTTCTTGTTGACCCGGGAAGTTTTGTAGATGCAAATGGAAACCCTATTGAAGGTGAAATTGAGTTTGAGTTGGTTGAAGCTACGCAGTTTCAAAACTTCATCAGTCACAATCTAGCCACAATAAGTGATGGTAAAATGCTCGTAAGTGGGGGTATGGTACAGTTAAAAGCGACTCAAAATGGGCAGGAGTTAGATCTGAATGAAAACAGTATAACTATGGTTGTGCCAACGAATCAAGTAGCCAATGGTATGGAACTTTTTACTTCTGAAACTGGGGAAAATTGGGAAAACACTGGACAAAAAGTAAACAATCGATTTCCATTGAATCTTCCACCATATCCAAACATGGTCTATTCTAAAAAACCCTTACCGGTTTACCGAGTTGATTCTTCTAATTATCCGGTAAAACCTAAACTGGCTAAGAAGCCAAGAGAGTTAAAAACTCCAAGGCAAGAAGATTACATGCCTAAAATAAAATGGTATCAATTCTTGTGGAAAGGTAAAATTGAGAGAAAGGCAAATGAGCGCTACCTCGCTGCGATGGAACGCTACGAAAATAGAAGACTGGTTTACGAAAAGAAAATGGAACTCTATAAAAGAGACAAGACTTCGCTCATTCAAACAATGGAAGACTATAATGAAGCTGTTGCTCAATGGAACATCGATAATGAAAATGCTCGTGCAACATTTTATACAAGTACAGAATATTTATCAACCGTAGAACAAAATAGACTTAGTGCAGAAGCAGCTCAAGACCAGTATGAAGAGGATGTAAAACAATGGAAGGAAATAAAAGCAGAAAAGGTAAAGGAGCGGACCGAAAAACTAATGGCTCTGGGTATTTCTAATGAGAATGACATCAAAGATTATGTATTGAGTGTAGGAGACCTTAACTGGGTAAACATTGATAAGTTCTACAAACTTGAAGCAAAAAACACACGCACATTAACTGCTACAGATCCTGATAATACCCAAGAGCAAGTATTTGTAGTCTTCAATAATATAAACAGTTTGCTCGCCTTGAATAAGAATGAAGACAATGAATATTTTATTGAGAATATCCCTAAAAATGAAAAAGCTTCTTTATTGGCATATAAGGTGATTGACGGCAAGGTTTATGTGTCGTATCAACCGATAAGTGTAAAACACAAATCATACAAATTAAAATTCGAACCTAAGACGTATAAAGAGCTTCGCACTTTACTCAGTAAAGTAAATCGAGCGTAGTCTCGATAAACTACAGCAGAGGTGAGGGATTTAGAACTGACTCGAACGCGAGCATGGTATGGGCATAGATAAACTATGATTAGACCGGAGAGCAGTTTTAAACCCTCATTTCTTTTTTACCCCTCTTAAAGGTTCTTCTTTTTCAGGATGGTCTGGCCAGTGATGTTTAGGGTATCTTCTTTTCAATTCTTTTCTTACTTCAAAATAAGTGTTAGACCAAAAACTCTTCAAATCCTGAGTTACCTGCACAGGTTTATATCCAGGGGAAAGAAGGTGAAGTAGAATCTTTTGCTTTCCATTATTAATCGCAGGGGTATCAAGCAAGCCGAATAATTCTTGAATTCTTACCGCCAGAACGGGAGGTTCACCATTTGACGAATATTTCAACTTTACAGACGAACCGCTTGGAACTGCAATCTTTTGAGGTATTTCATTCTCTAATAGTTTTTGAAATTCCCAATCCAATGAATGATAAAGTGCTTCAGTTAGGTCAATTTTCTTTAAATCATCAATATCTGTGACATTCTCAAGGTATGGAGATAGCCATTCTAGTTTATGCTTAAACAGCACCTCTTCTGAAAAAAGCTCCATTTCTTTGTTTGAATTCCATTTACCGTAACTACTTATACGATTAATCAGTTGATGGAAAGAATCATTAATATTCAATAGGTGCTCGGGATTCTTAGCTATGGCCTCATTAATTGCCTTGAGCTTTAAGGCAGGATCTACTTGTTTCAGTGGTTTAGATTGCAATACAATACTTCCAATCCGGAGTTCATCAGCAGCTATAAAGGCATCTAATTTTGAATCCCATCGAACAACTTCTTTCTTTCTTAGAAATGGCTTTAGATCTTCAGGGTTAAGTGGAGCGGCTATAAAAATCTTCCCTAAACCATCTCGAGCGTCAAGATTAGCAGCAGTAATCCAAGGTTCGTGCGCTAGGTCGTCTTTATGACCAATCATTGCAATTTTACCATTAGCCAATTTAAACTGTGCATTGTTTCCAGGTTTTGCGTGCGCAATTCTTTCTGGGTAGGCAAAGGCAAGTAACAAGCCTACATCATAGGGGTCTACACTTACACTTTTACCTTTATGTGAAAACAGTTTTTTGTAGTTCAGCGCAATCTGGTCAATTCTCTTCCAAACTCCGCCTAAACGATTTGTGTTTCTAAGCTTTTGAAG